>CAYQQF010000032.1:0-12990 GCA_964419485.1 uncultured Dethiobacter sp. | reverse complement strand
TGGCATGAGTCGTTTTCTCCATGCTTTTCTTTCTCATCGCCTCCGCCAGGCCGGCAACTTCTTTGTGGATAACATCAAGAGTAGCTTCAGGAGTAACATCCCTGGGAGCAAGACCGGTCCCCCCTGTTGTTAAAATAAGAGAAGCTCCGACTTCGTCAGCCAGTCTTTGCATCTCTACTTTAAGCTGAACCCGGTCATCGGGAATAACACCATAAAAGACCAGTTCCCAACCCTGCCCCTTTGTTATCTCCATAAGCACACGCCCGCTCAGGTCATCCCTCTCCCCCCTGGCACTGCGGTCACTGGCGGTTAATACGGCAACACGGATCGGTATTTTGTTCTTATAAACATCCGACAAAGAAACCACCTCTGCATCAGGTTTTTTTCTGAACCGACTCTCTAAATTCCCGCCTGCTAAACTACCTGCCAGGAACGCCAGATAATCCTGCCGCTTTGCTCCAGGTTGTATCCCCCCATTTTTTCCACAACAGCTCTAAAAGATAAAAACTTTCTAAAAAGGAAAAACACGAGAACAAAAAGGCGAAAGTCCCTGAAGACGGCGCAAAAGAGGTTTAACAAATAAAATAAAACCAAACATGGCTGAAACGGGATTTCCTGATAAGCCCAAAATGGGCACATCATTACTTGTACCGTATAGAGCAGGTTTGCCGGGACTCATGGAGACGCCCTGAAAAAGAACACCCCCCGCCGGGAAGACGATCCAGAACCCTTACGGTAATATCCCTGCGGCCGAGAGTACGCGCGTTTGTGCTTCATCTACGGTTAACACGGTTAGCATAATTGATCACCATAAAATAATCTTTATTGAAAACAACCCAGCTGACAACCGACAATTTTAATTTTCAGTTCATTGCACAGAGGTCCGATTTCCGCGACAGAGCAGTTATGTTCCCGGGCGATCTTAAAACACATGGGACAGGATATTTTACCCTTAGGAGCCGCTTCCTGCAAACTTTTTTTAACCTCTTCCATTTACTCTTCCTCCTTTGTCGGATTTCACTTTTTAAAATCGTACATCATTCTTTCTTTTTTGTCAATTAAGTATGGTATACTCATTAAGTATGGTATACTAATACTCATGGGTCTTTTAAGTGAGGAGGCAGAAGAGTACGTTGAAAAGCTTTTTTCAGGGTCTTTTGCTGGGATTTGCCGTTATTTTGCCGGGGATAAGCGGGGGGACAGCCTTTATAATCCTGGGTCTTTATGATCAGGTTTTGACCGATCTGGCATCGCTTCGCATCAAGCCCTACCTGATTTTCAGCCTCGGGACTGCAACAGGTCTTTTCCTTTGGGCCCTTTTTTTTCAGCAGCTCTTAACTTCTTACCCTCCTCTGCTTTTTTCTTTTCTCCTCGGTGCGCTGTGGGCCTCGGCACCTCTTGTCCTTAAATACAGCAGACAGACTCTGGGCGGGTTTTCATGGAAAAAGCCGGTGTATCTTCTCGCCGGAGCGCTGGTTGGATGGCTGGTCGCTGTAGAACCATTTGCCAAACTGACTCTTAAAAACACCGAATCCCTGGTGGTGCTTTTCTTAGCCGGAGCGATCTCCAGCGCAACCATGCTTATCCCGGGAATTTCAGGAAGTGCGGTTCTGCTTATTCTGGGACTCTATGAAGACATTTTGCATATTCTTCGCTACGTACAGCTTCTCCCCCTGGCTGTTTTTTCCATCGGTTGTATTGTGGGAATTGTGGGATTGGCCAAGGTTTTACTGCTGTTTTTCAGACGTTTCCAAACTTTTTCAGGGTTTTTTACAGCAGGGCTCATCCTGGGTTCCGGGCGAACCCTTTTCCCCTCCGAGATCAGCCCGGCTGTCATACTGGCGGCTATCTGCGGAGCTTTGACGGTAAGCCTGTGGGGTGGGAAAGTAAAGGCACCATCCTCCGGTGACATTCCCTTTTCTTCCTGAAGAAATCTTTCGCTATAAATTTTCCACTACAACCAGGTCATCTTCTTTATTGTAAAAAACTTTTACCATCATTCTTGTGCTGGAGAATTTATAGGCATGTTTACCAAAAGCAACCTGCACGTTCTCATATATCTTGTGAAAGCAGGCTGTAGAATCGGGGGTTAAAATAATTTGTCCCTGTTTTAACGGTAAAGCCGGTGAACCTGCTTCTCCGACAAAGATGTCTTCCCCGGCATTAATACCGCCCCCGCGGAAAACGCCTTCAATATGAATGCCTCTGGGAGTAAAAATTTCCGAGTTATAAACTCCGGTTCCAGTAACAGTTATATTCCCGCTGCAGTGAACCCGGCAATTTTGTACATAAAGAGCCGTCAGATCTCCGGGGATTTCCAGCCCGTTTTGTGCGTAAGAAACGCTGGCTTGAACTTTATCCAGAACATCAATAAGTTTTTCTTTTCCGGTAATCCCCGGCAAATCCGCTCCGACAAAATATTTACAGACTTCCCGAAGATTATTTTCAAAAAAAGAAGGCAAAGTAAACTCGTATTTCTCCAATGTTTTCAGGATTTTATCGCATAATTCCGGGATATTCTCAAATTTCTTTTCCAGGAGCAGCTTAATGAGTCTGGTGACCTGTTCTGCCTGTACTTCCTTTCCCCTGGCAGAAAAAGCCTTCTCCATCTGTTCAACACCGGTAAACAAATTCATAAGGGTACCTTCCAGCTCTTTTAGGGGCGTGTACAGTACGGAATAAATATCTTTAAAGATTCCGGCAGTAATCCTGGAATTAATTACATTATTATAAAACCTGGCACTTCCTCCACAAAGCAAACCCGATCCGGCAACATTTCCCTGAACATATAGATCTCCCCAACATTCTACGGTCATCCCCTCAACAACATTGCCGACAACTTTTAGATCACCCTTAAAACGGAGATTGCCGCTTTTCAGATCAACATCGCCTTCATGAATCATAACAGGAGAAACTGTAAAAATTAATTCATCCTTTCCTTCCACCAGAGGCCTGCCGTGCCTGGTTGCCGTTACGGCAGTTCCTTTTTCCACCGGAATCAGTTTGCATCCGTCTTTACATTGGACACGCGCCTCTTTTGGTTCGGGCGGCTCTACAACATCCCCGTTGACCAGCATCCCGGGTTTACCGGAAACGGGCGCATAGACAACCGCCAGAATATCTCCCTTTTCAACGGAAGGCAGGGAGAGCCTTTCCTTGTAATCAACCCTGGCAAGGTTTTTGTCATCATAATCGGCAACTTCCCCGCCTTGAGGGAAAGTTAACTCCACATACCCGTCCTCTCCTTTGACCGGCTCCCTTCCCCTGGCGATAATATGCCAGTTATCATCCGCCTCTTGAACGGTTTCTTGAAGAAGGAGGTCTTTAAGCCCAAAAACTACACTTTTTTCCTTTAAAGCCAAAAGGGCATCTTCAGCGGTAATTTCTTGTGACAGCACTTGTTCTTCCGCAAAAGTAAGGAGCAATTCCTCCTGCTCGGGAAGATCGACTATTTTTCTGGTAATGGTAATCCTGGGGCTGATTCGTATTTTGGCCTCCATACGGTCCGGAGATACTTCGATCTGCACAGAAGCTGCGATCACTTCATCCCGGGGGGTTATTTCAATATTATCATCAGAACTCACGCTTACGGGACCCTCTATCTCCCGGCCATTTATTTTAACAATTGCCTGCATCCCTGGAAGAAGCAAGGCGGGGCTCCCCCCTTCGCTGGGATCCGTGATCACGACGCTGCCGTTCTTTATACCAATCGAACCATTAGAGCGCCTTTCAAAATTAGCATCAACCAAAGATGAATTATCGTTCATAAACCATCCCTTGCCTCAATTTAAAAAGTTTTTTACTGCTTGTATATTCTGAATTTAGAAATTGGCTAATTTCAACAGTCCGCTTGCGGGGTCATAAGCAATTTTTACCTTGGAATAGTCATGATCAAACCTGTAAACCATTTTCCCAACCTGAACGGTAACATCTTCCTGGACCAGATCAAAATAAATGGAAGAATGAGCAGGAACTTTAATACGAATATGGGAAATATTGCTGACGTTCTCCGTGCTGATAAAAAAGAATTCCCTCACTCGCACATCACCCTGAGCCTCAATAGAACCGCCGCGAAAAACTCCCTGGACAGTCACTCCGCCGCCTGACTGCAGGAGGGAATAATAACTCCCTGCACCGGTAATTTGAATATCTCCCCTGTGTTTTATAACAGAATTTTGAACATAAGCAGCGCTTAAGGGCGGTATATCTTTCATTATCTCTTCTCCCCCGTCAAGAAAAACACGAAGGGAACTCCCCAGTTCCTGTGGCACTGCCATACCGTCTATCTCCATTTTTCCGGCCAGCATTTTTTGTAAAATTCCCGTTGTTTTTTTCAAAGATTCAAACTGGTAGTCATCGTTATCTTTAATAATAGACTCGATTTGGTTCAGGCGTTCGGGTATATTGGAAGACAATTTTTGCAGGACTGCCCTGGCAATACGCTGGAAATAGTTTTTGTCCAGTTCCTCACCTTTCCCAGCCAGGGCGGAGGCAACCTGCTGTAAAGCGTTTAAGAAAGCTGTATATTCTTTTTCCAGGATACGAACTTGCATGAGGACTTTTTCTAAAAGAAAAAAATGGAGGCCTCCTTCGACCTGGCACTTGATAATATTGCGCGTGACTTGAATTCCTTCCCCGGCTTTTATTGCCGCGCCATATCCGTTGCCCTCCACATAGATATTCCCTCTGGCATCAACCAGCATATTCTCCATGATATTCCCGAAAATCCGCACGTCACCGTTAAAACGAATATTTCCGCTTTCTAAATTCACATCTCCGTTGTGTGTAATAAAATTGACAACCTTAATAACGGTGCCTGTTACCATCAGAAGGCCGTCCCTCTGGGCAATTATTTCTCTCTTTTCTTCCAGAAGTTCCACGCCTTCTCCGCACTTCACCTTGACGCTTTTTACCGGTTTGGGCATGATTACTTTTCCTGTTACTGTTTGGCCGGAAACGCCTTCAACAGGGGGATGAACTATGGCAATCAGTTCTCCCTTCTTTACTGCGGGAAAACGAAATTTTTCCCTGAAATCAATCCTCTTCTGGGAACTTTCATCGTAGGTAATCGTCTCTATTTCAGTGGCTACCTGAAAATCAATCCGTCCATTTTCTCCTTCCCGGACCTTCTGCCCCCTGGCCACGATCTCCGGTTCCCCTGAGGCCCTGTCCAGCGCATTTTTTAATGCAGCAAAATCAATACCAAAAACTACATTTTTCGCCTTTAATTGCTCATCTGCTTCTTCCAGAGTTACAGCCTTTTCCAGCTTAATGTCTTTCTCAACCCGGGGTTTGAGTTCCCTGGACATTTCCGTATCTAATATCCGGTATTCAAATGTCCTGCGTGGGGTAACAGTTAGTTCAGAGGAGTAGGTATCGGCAGACACATTAACAGTACAGGACGCCTCTTCTGTTATAACCAGAGGAGTCAGATCAATAACGTCGTCTTCAAACACTTCCAGCGGCGCTTCCAGCACCTCACCGTTAACAAAAATCGTAACGCCCTCTTCTGCCGGATAAAGCAACGCCGGCGTCCCGTCTTCTTGCGGATTGGTCACCACAACCTCACCGTTCACAATGCCGGCTTGACCGTTAATATCTTTTTCTGACAATGTTCAGCACTCCTCAGCACCCTTTCGGGTTACTTTTTAGCTTTAGAAACCTCTCTTATGCCGATTTTCATAACTTCATTAATAGGCATGTACACATCCGTAGAAACAAGTTCCTTTGCTACTTCCTTCCCGCCCTCGTTTATCAGACGGTAAACATTGACGCGATAGCCATCCTCTCCTTCCCGGACTTGCCTTCGCACCCCTTTGGGCAGACTCGGATCTGGTTGTTCAAGCAAGCGGGATGACAAAACTTCAATATCTTCGCTGACTATCTCAATAATTCTTCCGGGTATCTGCTCAGCCCCATAGAGGGATAATGATAAAGAATCGTCCATCTTCCCTGTCAGCAGGACAGGATAATCCCGGTTGTTGGAAAACTTAAAATCAATAAGATCATGAGCAACAGTAGCATCCTGTCCCAGCGGAACATAAGAAACAGGCCGGCTGTGGCAGGATCGCTGCACAATTTCCATTTCTCCCCGCAGTGCGACCTGGTACAGCGTCGTGGCAACCTGACAGATACCGCCTCCAATACCTGGAACAAATTGTCTGTTTTGGATAACCAAAACTTTCCTGTAACCCCGCTCCGCAGTTACAGGGCCAACCTCTTCATTAAAAGAGAATATTTCTCCCGGTTCAATGATTTTTCCATTAATCGCCTCCTTCGCCAGCATGATATTGTGCTTCCGATCACTGCTGGAGTCTTCCAGGGAAGTGGAATAAGCGGCAATTAAACAACTGAAATCAGGGAGATCGCCTTTTGTAATCTCGGGCTGTTTTTCCTTTACTATTAACGGTATGTCGAAGAAAACTCCCTCTTGCAAATGCTCCTCCACACTCTTTTTGCTTTGGTGCAAATCAAGAAACCATCCCGGTTCCTCATCCAGGACAAAGGGAATTCCATCTTCAATCACCAGCCGTGCGTCTTCAGGTTCTCTGTCTATCTCGCTTTGTATTTTTCCCAGCTCTTGGAGCAGGTATGTACCGGAAATGGACAGGGGGGCCCTCAGTGAAGCTGAAAGGGGAAACCATCTTACAGTATTTAAATAATAATGATCTGCACCGGAAAATTCACTTATCCCCAGAACGCTTTCCATCACATCATCTACCTTGAAGTCGCTGACTCCGGAATGAAGAGGAACAGAAAACGTTTGCTCCTCCCAGGTCAAAGTTATGGAGGAGGGCAGGACAAGATGTCTTATAAGCTCATCTCTGGCATCTTCATAAGTGAGTCCATCCAGAGCAATCTGGTCGACTTCAACCCCAGGTATAATCCTGTTTCCGTAGTAATATCCTGCTGCACCAATCCCTCCGGCGATCCCAACTGTCGCCTGCAGAAGAATGATCAGCATAACCCAGATTTTCCCTGGTAAGCGTCCCATTAATTTTCCCCCTCTATAAAGCTCCCAACCCCTTAAGGTATGTTACTCTCTGACAGACATGGCCAGTTCCATCAGCTTTTGAGCGCCAAGCCGGTAAACGCGATCAAAAAGTTCCTCGGTAATAACTTGATTTTCCCAGGCAAGGACTTCTCCGTCGTCCATTTTTAAGTCTTTAAGCAAAGTTTTTCCAATCAAATATTGCCGCTGCCTTTGCACAAATATTTCAGCGGGATCCAGGTCGCCTTTTGGTTCCGAAACAAGCATATCTCTTTCTGCAGCGGATGACCGGGCAGCAAAGTCGGATTTTATTGTGTCAACTACGGGAGCTTCAACCATACCGGCAGACCTATCATCTCCCTCCTTAAAATTTCCAGTATCCTTATTAATTGGAGATGAATCCTCGGCACGTAAGGTTTTTGCTTCGCTTTCTTCTTCCACAATCAATACTTCCTTGCCAATGGTAATTATTGAACGGGCCTTAAGGGATTGTTCCTCTTCTCCTTTCCCTTGATAAAAAACTTCGGCCAGTTCTCCACTGGTTGTATCAACAGAAAATTCGACAACATCTCCCAAATATGTACCCTTCCTGGTAACCACTTTCGTTCCCAAAACCTGAATCCCTTTCTGAACGAGCTCCTTCAGTATGCCGATTTTCATAATATCAACAATTACATTCTTGTCCTCAACAGTAACGGCAAATTCGCCGATCCCTTCAGCAGAGCGAAAAGAAAGCCCCTTTAAATCCTTGCCTGCCTCAGGCTCATCTAAAAGCAAAAATTCCACATTTTTTTGCTGGGGATTGACAATCAGACCCTTTACCGTGCCGATCTGCATCCCTTCCGAGATGCTGATCACCGGTGCTCCAATTATCTCTTTACTTTTCTTCATGCTTAAATCCTCCCATTTTTATAGTTTCCGGTTACTCCTTATTCCTGAAAAACTTTTTCCGCCCTGATCTTAATCAAATGAGGAACTTGAGAAAAAGGAAGATCCGGATGCTCTGCTTTTTTTAACAACTCTTCGATAGTCAGCAGATGCTCCACCACTTTTTTAAAATGATGCCGCAAAGATACAGACAGAGATGAACCGTTTTCCAATAAAAACCCCTCAATTAGTCCCGCTGCTTCAAGATACTTCCCCATCTCTTTATACAAAAAAACAAACTCGGTATAAATCATGCCTTTTACTGAAACGTCTTCAGCCAAAGGCAGAGCTGCCTTAAAATTCTCCACGGCCAGGGGATAATTCTTTTCTTCCTTAGCCTGAAAAGCGCTGTCTATTAGCCCCTGGAAATCAACACGGTGTTCGCTCAACAATATTACCTCCTTCCTTTGCACTTTGCTGCCATCTAAAAGCAGGAAAAGCGGTTCTTCCCAGGCCGGAGGAAGCATAATAAGCTCTTTGGGAAGCGTCAGGAGTTCTTTGGGAAGCTTGCCGGCGACAGGCACAACTATTTTCACCTCAACAGCTTTAGCGGGCAATGCTGCCGTCGTTTCCTGCAAAGAGACTTCCCCGGTCTCTACCGGTTTTACCGGTTCTACCGGTTCCGGTTTTACCGGTTCCGGTTTTACCGGTTCCGGTTCTGCTTCTTGTTTTTCTTCACCTGGAACAGCTTTTTCCTCTAAAATTTCATTAACAGATACTTTTTCAAAAATAAAGTAGCCGCCCAAAAGAATAAGAAAAAAGACTCCGAAAAGAACTATCACCGGAGAAAGAATGCTTATCAAGCCCGGCAGAAAAAACGAAACCAGATAAACCCATAAAACCATGATCATGATCAGTTTTAAAGATAAACCCTTGAAAAATTTTCTTAACCAGGCTAAAAAGAGAAAAAATATTAGTGCAATTGTTGAGACAACAAGATAATAAACAAGCACAACATGCCTTCCTTCTAGTGAAAAAGTATTGAGCATAAATACCCGTTAGGAAATAATTCGCCACAAATACATCTTTTTCCTTTTAATTTGACAAACATTTAGCCTTTTTTTTATAATAAAAAAACCACAGTAAGACTGCGGTTTAAAGATGTCGAACAATATCTGCTCAGCAGATATCTGAATTGTTATCTTTTTTTAACGCCGTTTTTTCGCAGAACATCCCTGGCCTTACGAAGTTGTTCTTGAACAGCTTCCGGAGCTGTCCCGCCGCGACATTTTTTAGCCTCTACCGCCTTGCGCGGCAGGAGAAGTTCCCGAGCCTCCGGAAAAGCCAGCAGGGGGTGCTCCCGGGACAGTTCCTGCTCGGAAAACTCATCTAAAGATTTCCCGGACTCCAGGGCTCTCAGGACCAGGCGGCCGACAACGGCATGGGCATCCCGGAAGGGAACACCTTTGCAAGCCAAAAAATCTGCCAGTTCTGTAGCTACGGAAAAATCTTTTTTAAGGCTTTGCTCCATATTGTCCTTGTGGATTTTCATACTCCTTAAAAGATCGGCATAAAGGATAAGCACATCCTTCAGCGTATCCACCGTATCAAAAAGGGGCTCCTTGTCCTCCTGCATATCCTTGTTATAAGCCAGAGGAAGGCCTTTAAACACTACCAGCAGAGCCATCAGGTTGCCGTAGACTCTTCCGGTCTTCCCCCTGACCAGCTCAGGTATGTCCGGATTTTTCTTCTGGGGCATCATGCTGCTTCCGGTAGTATATGCATCTCCCAGTTCAATAAAAGAAAACTCCCGTGAGGACCAGAGCACCAGTTCTTCGCTTAAGCGGCTCAGGTGCATCATCAGCAGGGAAGCGGAATATAAAAAGTCCAGAACAAAATCGCGGTCACTGACCGCGTCCATACTGTTTTCATAAAGACCGCCAAAATCCAGCTGAGCAGCCGTTTCTTCCCGGTCGATAGGAAAACTTGTTCCGCTCAGAGCTCCGGCTCCCAGAGGCATCAGATCGGCACGCCGGAAGGTTTCCTGAAACCGTTCCCGGTCTCTTTGCAGCATCCAAAAGTAAGCCATCAGGTGGTGGGAAAAAAGGACGGGTTGTGCCCTCTGCAGATGGGTATAACCCGGAAAAATAATAGCAAAGTATTTTTCAGCCAGTTCCAGGAGTACCTGCTGAAGTAAACGAATGGATTTTTCAACCTCCAGGGTTTCCTTCCTGACATAGAGATGCATATCCAGAGCAACCTGATCATTCCGGCTGCGCCCGGTATGCAGCTTTCCGCCGACTGGCCCGATTTTTTCCGTCAGTTTTCGCTCGATATTCATATGAATATCTTCCAGAGACAGGTCAAAAACAAATCGCCCCGCAAGAATTTCTGCTTCTATTTCCCTCAGGCCCGCGATAATCCGCTCTCCTTCCGCGGAAGTCAGAATTCCCTTTTTTACCAGCATTAAACAGTGAGCAATACTGCCGCGGATATCCTCCTCGGCCAATCGACGGTCAAAGTTAATAGAAGCGCTGAAAGCCTCAGCTTTTTTATCCAGGGGCTCTTTAAATCTGCCTCCCCATGGTTTGTCCTGCATACCGGCACCATTTTTCTTCTCACCTGGAGACTTATATTCCTTCATGCTCACTTTCCTTTCTCCAGCTCATCCTGCCATGTTTTCCGCAACATGCCGTCAACCAGCAGGGGCAAGCCAAAAAGGTTGATAAAACCGCCGGCATCTTTTTGGTCATACAGGTCGTCCTCGTCAAAAGTCGCCAGTTCGGGATGATAAAGGGAAAACGGAGAACTTTTGCTTACCACCGTGATATTGCCTTTATACAACTTTAATTCAACCTCTCCGCTCACCGTCTCCTGGGTACTCTTAACAAAGGCATCAAGGGCCCGGCGCAGAGGAGTGTACCAGAGTCCGTAATAGACCGTTTCCGCATATTTTGTCGCTACTATTTCTTTAAAGTGCATCGTCTCCCGGTCAATGGTCAGCTGTTCCAGTTCTTTATGGGCAAAATAAAGAAGTGTACCACCAGGAGTTTCATAAACACCCCTGGATTTCATCCCTACCAGGCGGTTTTCCACCAGGTCCGCACGGCCAACGGCATTTTCTCCTGCTATTTTGTTAGCTGCTTCCATCAGCTCTACGCTTCCCATGGCAACACCGTTCAGAGCGACGGGAACACCTTTTTCAAAAGAAATTTTTACAAAAGCAGGCTTATCGGGCGCCTCTTCCGGAGAGCGGGTCAGCAAAAACATCTCTTCCCGGGGTTCCCGGGTCGGGTCTTCCAGGATGCCCCCCTCATAGCTGATATGCCAGAGATTGCGATCCATACTGTAAGGTTTTTCTACGGTCACGGGGATGGGGATTCCGGCCTTCTCCGCATAGGCAATGGCATCTTTTCTGGAACGTATATCCCAGATACGCCAGGGAGCAATAATTTTTATATGCGGCGCCAGGGCTTTCACCGTCAGTTCGAAGCGTACCTGATCATTCCCTTTCCCTGTTGCACCGTGCGCGACGGCCTCGGCCCCTTCCTTCAGGGCAACCTGAACCATGGCGCGGGCGATAATCGGTCTGGCGATAGCCGTCCCGTTATAGTATCTGCCCTCATAAAGCGCTCCCGACTGCAGCATGGGAAAGGCAAATTCCTCCAAAAATTCTTTCCTGAGATCCTCAATATATATTTTGCTGGCCCCGGTAGCAAGGGCTTTTTCTTCCAAACCATCGAGCTCTCCGCTTCCCTGCCCCACATCTGCGGCAAAAGCAATAACCTCGTAATCATACTTTTCCTTGAGCCATTTGACAATAATAGAGGTGTCCACTCCCCCGGAATAAGCCAGAACAACTTTCGCCATTTATTTCTCATCCTTTCTAAAAGTTTTTCCCATTAGCAAGGCCATTAATCCCTTCTGGGCATGAAGACGGTTTTCAGCCTGGTCCAGGACAATGGAACATTCACTTTCCAGGACTCCGGCAGTAATTTCCTCACCCCGGTAAGCAGGAAGACAGTGCATAACCAGCACCTCCGGTGCGGCCGCATCCACTATCCTCTCGTTTACCTGGTAAGGACCGAAAATCGCCCGGCGCGCCTGTTTTTCTTCTTCCTGCCCCATACTGGCCCAAACATCGGTATAGATCACCCGGGCATTTTTCACCGCTTCCAGAGGATCCGAGGTTACCATAATCCGGCTTCCTGATTCCAGGGCATTTGCCCGGGCTTTTTCTTCAATCTGAGAGGAAGGACGGTAATGGTGTGGAGTCGCAATGGCAATATCCAGACCCATTTTGGAGCAGCCGATCATCAGCGAATGCGCCACATTATTTCCATCCCCCAGGTAAGCCAGCTTAATCCCTTTCAGACAACCCGTCTTTTCCTCTACTGTCAGCAGGTCGGCCAGTACCTGGCAGGGATGCAATAGATCCGTAAGTCCGTTGATAACCGGCACGGATGCAAAAGCAGCCAGTTCTTCCACTTCCCTCTGATCGAATGTGCGGATCATAATCCCATCAACATAACGGGAAAGAACGGCAGCGGTATCTTTAACGGGTTCTCCCCGGCCCATCTGCAGCTCCTGGCTGCTGAGGAACAGGGCAGAGCCGCCAAGCTGCCACATACCCACTTCAAAAGATACCCTTGTCCGGGTAGAAGGCTTTTGAAAAATCATGGCCAGAGTTTTGCCCGGCAGCAACGGGTGCGTTTCACCTCTTCTTTGCTTCTCTTTCAGCTTCGCTGCCAGGTCCAGTATAGTTCTGATCTCCTCCGCTGTAAAATCCTGCAGCGTCAGGCAGTGACGCCCGTACAGACTATTCAACACGATCCCCTCCCCATCAAAAAACTTTAGATGGCGCTCATTTCAGGCTTTATCTTTCAAGGCTCCTTCCAGGATCTCCAGGGCAGCCCCCGTCGCCGCGGCGGCATGCTCTGGAAGCTCGCGGGGCGCCCCGAACAAGACCCTCTGGGCGTCCCCTTGGAAATCCCTCACCCGGCCTCCCCAGGCCTGGATGATGTCGGTGGCCCGAGAGGTGAACTGGTTGCGCCGATCCAAGAGCATCTCGGGGTCCCAGGTCTCCTGCTTCAGGCAACCAGGCAGGCTGAAGAACATCACGGTGCACACCC
>CAYQQF010000031.1:0-13213 GCA_964419485.1 uncultured Dethiobacter sp. | reverse complement strand
GCCTGTAATTTTATTTTGTTAACAGTTTTTTGATTTGACTTTAAACGTTACATTAATATTCAATAGTAATTACTTTGTGAAGCTGAACAAGGTTGAAGATTTTTTGTATGTAACCGCTTTTTACATTGATGATGCGCAGTTCACCCTGGTGTTCTCTTAATTTTTTTTGCAGCAGACAAATTTTCCCCAGAACCGAAGCATCAATTAAACTGGAAAAAGAAAAATCCAGCGTAATCTTTCGATATCCCTCTGCAAAGAGAGACAAAAGTTGCTCTTTTAACTCGCCAGAATTAATTGCACTCAATTTTTTACCCAGATAGACAACCGCCTCGCTGCTGTTTTTCTTCTCTACAGTCATCGGTGTAATCCTCCCGGCAATTAAAAAGTTTAAGCTTTCCTGTCAGATTTATCAAACTTTTATCCTATTATATCACATTATTATGTTAATTTAGTTAAGAAATGGTAAAATACTGTAAAATTATCGTAATGAATAAATTTTTATAGCAAAACAGGTAGTTTTTGACTATATTGTCAAGTGGCTTTTTTTGTAATTGTCAATATGATACAATATTAGAGAATATGTTCTAATTAATAAGGTAATGGTGAAGGGGGTGTCTGCATGGCTGCCAATTTTCAAACGCGCTTGTTTAAAACGGCTTCTGTATACCGCACGGCTTTTTTTGAGAAATTGCCGGATGGAGTGATTATCCTGGACAAAAACCATATCATTGTTGATTTGAATTCTGCAGCAAGGCAATTCCTTGGGCTGACTTCCAGGAGTATCGGAGAGCCGGCCGGTAAGGTTTTCGAGTCCTGGCCGGAATTAGCAGGCATGCTGGAGACGCCCGCGCAAAAGCATCATTTTGAACTCAAGCGAAGTACTACGGAGCCCAGTTCCTGGTTTGAGGTTACTTTTATATCTCTTCAGGACGACGAGGAGCCGGCACAAGGGCAAATAATTCTCCTTCACGACATTACCGAATACAAATTGGCTATAAATAAAATCCGGCAGAGCGAAGCGCGTTACCGCATGTTAATAGAAAACGCCAATGAAGCTATCATGGTTATTCAGGACGAACAATTAAAATATTTTAGCCCCATGTCCATGACCCTGCTGGGTTATACGGAAAAAGAAATTAAATCTACACCCTTTATCGAGTTTTTCCATCCTGATGACCGCAGTTTCATGAGAGAAAAGCTGCAAAGAATAACCTGTGAAAAGAACAGGCCGGGCAGATATGTGATAAGAATCGTCATCAGAAATGAAGATATAAAATGGGTAGAGGTTAGCGCTGTTTTAATCGAATGGGAGGAGCATCCGGCTGTTCTGGTTCTTGTCAGCGATATAACCGAGCGAAAGATAAACGAAGAAAAACTGGAGTACTTGAGTATGCACGATACGCTGACAGGTCTTTATAACCGGGCCTTTTTCGAAGAAGAAATGCGCCGTCTGAGCGGAAGCAGGGAATACCCCATTACCATTATTTCTGCGGATGTTGACGGGTTAAAGCTTATTAACGATACCATGGGGCATGCGAAAGGGGATCAGCTTTTGAAGGCCTGCGCGGATATTTTAAGAAAATCTCTGCGTACTTCCGATATCCTTGCACGGGTAGGCGGCGATGAATTTGTCGTAATTTTACCAAAGGCAGATAAAAAAACCGGCAATCAGATTATTAAACGCATACGCTCAAATAGTAGCAGTTACAACCTGGAACACAATGAACTGCCTCTGAGTATCTCTATGGGTGCGGCGACGGCACAGAGCGCGGAGGCACCTCTTCATGCCGTTTATAAAAAAGCGGATGACTTAATGTATAGCGACAAGTTAAATAACATAAACAGCGTTCGAAGCTACACTATAGATCTGTTGCTGAATGCTCTGGCCGAAAGAGATTTTATTGCCGCGGGGCATGCGCAGAGGCTTTCCAGAATATGCCTTACGATGGCAGAGAAGCTTGATCTTCCTGCCTCCCAGCTTATTAACCTGGCTATTCTGACACAAGTTCATGATCTTGGGAAAATTGGGGTACCGGATAGCATATTATTTAAAAAAGAAATATTAACGGAAGAAGAATGGGCTATTATGCGCCAGCATCCGGAAAAGGGCTACCGCCTGGCGCTTACATCTCCTGACCTGGCGGAATTTGCAGATTTAATCCTCAAGCACCACGAGAGTTGGGACGGCAGCGGTTATCCTCTGGGTATTAAGGGTAAGGAAATACCAATTGAATGCCGGATTTTTGCCATAGTTGATGCCTATGATGCGATGACCAGCGATCGGCCTTACCGCAAAGCCCTGAGTAAGGAAGAGGCCATCGAAGAGCTAAAACGATGTTCCGGCAGCAAGTTTGACCCCGAACTGGTGGAAGTGTTCCTGTCAATTGTATAATGAGCGAGAGTATAAAAGACAGCCGGGGCGGACACCATTTTTTCTGCCGGACATATAGTACATCAGTTAGGGGATTTAACCGCCAATAACATTTCTCTACTATGGGGTATTTTTCGATGACAAAAAAGATTATTCCGTTACACCTTCTTCCCACAGAGAGTTTTGGCAAAGTAAAAGAATTGAGGGCTTCGGGGAATATGCTGAGAAGGATGTTTGATCTGGGCCTTATCCAGGGTACTGTTGTGGAATCGTTACGGAGGAGTCCCTCCGGAGATCCCACTGCCTATCAGGTTCGCGGGGCTGTTATTGCGCTTCGTTCGGAAGAAGCATCCAATATTTTTGTTGAAAAAGTGTAAATCACTCCGGGTCGGAGGCGGAATTTCAACACTTTTGGAGCCGACTAATAAATGAGTTAAAGTAACGACCGAGCGGAAAAGATGCCGCTTTTTTTAATGTGTTGAGAATAGTTCTGCTTATCTGTATTAAATTTCTTAATTGTTTATTTAAAAGATTAAAAAATGGTGAAATATAAAAATAAACTCGACAAATGTCAATTAAAATGGTAAGATTAAAATTAATTATTAGAAAATTGAGCTGAAAAGGCAATGCCACCGAAAAGGTGGTGGCGCAAAGATAGAGGGGCTAAAGCGACAGGATTCGCCGTTCGCCATGCCAGCCAGCTGCGGTTTAGAGTATTAGAGGTGCCCACCTTTAATAACGGCAGGTGGGTTCTATTTTTTCTGGAATACCTCATGGAAGGAGTACAACCGTGAAAGGACAAGCTCACATACAAGTTGGTCTGGGTTGTAGCAGCGAAAAAGATTCAAGCATAGCCGGGCAGATTGCTGCAGAGCAGGCAATTTCTCAGTCAGATGAACCTGTAATTACTTTTTTATTTTGTACAGATAATTATGATCAGGAAAAGGTATGGCAGGCTGTTCTAGAAAAAATTGGCAATTCAAAATTGGTCGGCGCGTGCGTTCCGGGCCTTTTTGTCTCTGGTGGAATCGTGCAAAATGGGGTAGGAGTATGTACTATCAACGGATCATCAATAGAGGTGGTTACCTGCCTGGCAGAAGATATTTCGCATGATCCCTTTAAAAGTGGTGAGCAAGCTGGAGAAAAACTACTGCAAAGCGGTATTACATCAGGTACGGCATTTGTCTTTCCTGACGGTTTTGCCGAAAATAATTCCATTCTCCTGAGGGGATTATATAACGCTCTGGGTCCTGACTTTAACTATTTTGGCGGTGGTACCGGTGATAATTTAAAATTTATTAAGACTTATCAATTTACTGATCAAGGTGTAACCAGCAATGGACTTGCCATTGCCCTGGTCAGAGGAATAAATTTTAGAATTAGGAGCGGTCACGGCTGGAAACCGCTGGGTAAGCCGATGATGGTTACACGAGCCAGTGGGAAAAGAGTCTATGAATTTGACGGGTATCCGGCTTTTGAAAAATATTCGCAATGCCTTGGAGGAATAAAGAAGGAGCATTTTTCGTATTATGGGATGAAACATCCCCTGGGGATCCCAGGTCCCGGCGGGGAGTTTCTTATCCGCGACCCCCTTGGAGTTAATGATGATAACAGTATTGTTTTTATTACTGAAATTCCTCAAAAAACCTCGTCAGTATTAATGAAGGGAAATTTAAATGATCTCCTTGCTGCTGCTTCACTGGTAAGCTCTGAAGTTCTTCAGGACTGTGCGTCACCTGACTTGGTATTTATTTGTGACTGTATTTCTCGTTATCTGCTGATGGGCAATGATTTTCCAAAGGAAATCGAGCAGATTAAAAAAAATTTAAAGAAGAGTATTCCGCTGTTTGGCATTCTTTCATTTGGCGAAATATGCAATATTACCGGGGCTCCTTTTTTTTACAATAAAACTATTGTTCTGGCTGCGGGGTGGCATGCACATGGATAAAGTTACCGAGCTAATGGTTTTATATGATATTGTTTCTTTATCTTTCCCTGAAAGGTATGAAGATTTAATACAGGAGATGATCGAAAAAGCATCAAGGCTGCTCGGTGTTTGCCGTTTGGCCCTTATTACCGGCGAAGAAGAAAGGTATAAATGCCTGGGCTCCTGGGGTTTTCACCGGGAAGAGGAGATTTGGGAGAAGATAAGAGAAAAGAAGGAAAATTGTTTCTTGTATCCGTTGTTTAACGGAAATCCCGGATGGCTGTATCTGGAAAAGATACAGCCTCTTACCGAAGGGGATAAGCGACTTTATTCGGTCTTTGCCCGGCGTATTGAAGATATCTTCGAGCGAAAGAGGGCGGAAGACAACTCCCGTAAGAGGACAGAACAAATTATCAGCCAGCAGTCAGCACTTCTTGAACTGGCGCGGATGGACGTTTCTGATTATGATTGTGCCCTGAAGAGGATAACCGAGGTAGATGCACGGACTCTGGGTGTTGAACAGGTAAGCGTCTGGTTTTTTAACGAGGAACATACGGAAATTGTTTGCGAGGAACTTTACAGACTGCGCAAAGGCATACATAAAAAAGGAATAAGACGAATTAAAATTTTTAATTATCAGCGATATTTTACAGAGCTGGAAGAGAGCAATTTTATTGCGGTTGAGGATGTTTCCGCTGATCCGCGCACTGCCAAATTTGCAGCAGAAATATTAAGCCCACTCGGAATAACATCAGTACTTGATATTCCCATCCGCCTTTTTGGGAAGGTCGTCGGGTTTTTAGTTCATGGGCATAAGGGGAAGAAACGCAAATGGACACCTGAAGAAGGACAATTTGTACTTTCCATTGCGGATATGATTTCTCTCGTTCTGGAAACCATGAAACATAAAAATGCCAGGGAAGACATTGCCAAAAGAGACGAACAGCTTCGTCTTATTACTGATAATATGCTTGATATGATCTGTCAGGTTAATGCGGAAGGTATAATCGAGTACATCAGCCCGTCATGCCAAAATATTTTTGGGTACAGGCCTAAAGAAATGCTGCAAAAAGCCTTTCTTACTTTTCTCCATCCAGATGATTGTGCAAATGTAGCCAATTCCTGGAAACTAATCGTAGAAAAGGGGCAGGAGTTTCTCGGCAATAAAATACCGGAGAGGATAGAATTTCGCCACAGGCATTACGATGGGAATTATGTCTGGCTGGAAGCCGTCGGCAATTTTCTTTTTGATAAAAACGGCTGTCTTTCCGGTGTTGTGTATGGGTTAAGAGAAATTGCCGAACGCAAAATAGCAGAAGAAAAACTTCAACAAAATGTGGACAAACTAAAAGAAGCTGTCGAAGGTGTTATCCAGGCTATGTCCAGAACAGTTGAAATGAGGGACCCATACACAGCAGGACACCAGAGGAGGGTTGCCAAACTGGCTTGTGCCATAGCACAGGAGATGAAATTTAATGAAGACCAGATCGAAGGCATACGCATTGCTTCTGCTATCCATGATATCGGCAAAATATATGTGCCTGCCGAAATCCTCAGCAAACCGGGGCAGATTAACGGTATAGAATTTAATCTAATAAAAACTCACCCCAGCATCGGGTTTGATATCTTGAAAACAATAGAATTTTCCTGGCCTGTTGCCAATATCATACTTCAACACCATGAAAGAATGGATGCTTCCGGATATCCTTTTGGCCTCTCCGGCGAGGAGATACTTATGGAGGCAAGAATTCTTGCTGTTGCGGATGTAGTCGAGGCCATGGCCTCTCATCGTCCTTATCGTCCTGCACTTGGAATTGAAAAAGCGTTAGAGGAAATCTCCAGAAACAGTGGCATTTTGTATGATTCTAAAGTGGCGGATGCCTGCCTGAGGCTATTTAGCAGAAATGGTTTTGCTTTTGAATAGCGCTTCCGGGTTATAAGACGAAATGTGCAGCTTATTTATGGCCATTAAATTTTAAGATCCGTTCACTGGCAAGCGGGTTTTTTGCTTCGGAAAGTTTTGGCTGAGAAAAAAGGATTAAGCAAAAAAAATGTTCAATTTTTAAGAGGAATTAATTTAATTGAACAAGAAACATTGATTCTGTGAAACTATTGAAATGTATCCACTCTTTTTTGCCTTCTGTGGTTTGGAGAAAATAAGGGGGGAGCCAGTGTATGAATATTATTACGGATAATATTGCATTAATGATTATTGATGTACAAAAAGGATTTATAAATAGCAAGACCAGGCATATACCGTTTAAAATTAAAAAGATTTTTGATTCCTATTCCATCAAGCATGTTATTGCAACGAGGTTTATAAACAGGCAGGATAGCCCTTTTATTACTTTAATTAAATGGAATAAATTAATGAAAGATGAAGAAATAGAACTCAATGAAATTATTAGCCTGGATAGGATTAAAGTGTTTGATAAGTATTTTTACAGTGCATTTACAGAAGAGGTAACCGGATATCTTGAAAAAAATAAAATTGACACGCTGATAATAGTTGGTATTGACACAGATATTTGCATCATAAAAACAGCTGCGGATGCATTCGAAAGAGGATATACGCCATACGTCCTGGTTGATTATTGCATGAGTTCTGCAGGTCAAGAAAATCATGATGCAGCGCTGAAAATCTTACCAAGACTGATTGGAGATGCACAGGTAGTTTATGGAGACTTTGCAAATTTATTTAGAAGAATTAATTCAAAATAATTAAAGCTCAACACCCCCCTTACGTATCGAGGGGGGTGTCCCGGGTTATAACCCTGAAGGTTTATCAACTTTGCTATCAAACGGTATTAGCGGGTTGGCTTCCAGAATTTTTTCCACTTCTTCATAGCCTGTCGGGAAAGCGTAGTTGTAACGAACCGGCAAGGCAAAAACGTAACTGCTATTGCGATCAATTTCTGTTGGCCCCACAGGAGCTGCGCCGACGCTAAATTTTCCCTGCCGCAGCGAATTCCACTGCGCATGGGTAAGGATCATGATGGGGATATCCTGCCTGGGATTTTGAGCGGTCCATTCAGGATGTCTGATGGAAATGAGCGGGCCTCTTTCCACCACCTTGTCTCTGCTTGCTCTCTCCAGGGACAGGCCTTCCCACCTGCCAGTGACTATCGTATAGCCTTTCCAGCTTTCCGGCAAGGAAAAGGTAAAGCCATAGCGGGTATTTTCATAAACAATGGGGCTGGCTTGCGGTTCATCCATCACCCTTATCGTCTCGGCTTCGGCTGTAACCGGATAAACCATGGCAATGGGATCATCGGTAAAAGTGACTTTAACTTGTACGCCCTCTTGCAGATCGCGTGACGATAGCTTTTTATCCGTATAGCCGTCATAAATTTTTGTTTTGTTGCCGATAATGACGTTTGCTTTATCGTATCCAACTTTTTCGGAAGCATCATCTTCTACAAAAATACTCTTGACCTTTCTATTCTTCTCATTACTATACGTTACTTTGGTAATTTCCCCTTTTATATCTACTTTTTCCAGAGAGGCGATTAGCCAGTTGCCTTCATAGTTTTTGATGGTAACGTATTCTCTGGTTGTAAATGTAGACTGCGTTGAGTCCGTATGAGTAAATTCCACTGCATACCAAAATGTATCGTCGTCAGCCTTACCTCTATCAATAACCTCATAATCCTGAATCCATGGTGACGATGTTCCGGTAGCCCAGTTTAATTTTACAAAATCTGAATAAACAGCTTCTCTTAATTCTGCAGACATGACAGCATATTGTAAGGCACCGTTTCTCGTCTTTACCCCCTCGGCCCATGTTTTAGCGGCAGTATAAGAATCTTTGGGAGCAAGTGCCCTTTCTAAAAGGGATATACGGGTCTTTTGTGCCTGCATCTCCTTAAAATCAATATCAATAGAATTTTGTTTTTCATTCCAGTTAATTAATGCGCCAAGTCTTTCGGTAATGACACGGATAGGCACTAATACTCGCCCCTCGGCAACTTTAGGCGAAACATCTGATTTTAATTCTTCTCCATTGATAAATAGTTTTATCGAGGAGTGGGCAAATACAGCAGTAACCGAACAAAACAATACAACAAAAACCATCATGGCTACAAATACTTTCTTCTTCACAGGAGATCCCTCCAAAAGATTATAGTTTGCTTCGATGAAAAGCTTCCCGCGGGCTTTATTATTAGACGAAAACTCCCCAAAAAATTTCAATGCCATTATTGACAATTTTAACCAAGTTTAACTGCCGGAGATTGGGTTGTTTATCAGGGGAGCCTCAATCCCAGCCCCACCTAACAAAATGTAATCCGTCCACGTTCACTTGATGCGTCAGTCCTAACTGGAAAGCTTCATTTTGCCAGTACCTGGTCTCGGAGGAAATACCTCCTTCTTCCTGCTCTTCTGTAGAAAACGGTCCTAAGTCGGCAGCGTAAAAATTTTGTAGATAAGTGTACAGCTCCACGGCTTCCCCTTCATCCTCAAGCGTGATGGAATAATAAAAACTATAGAGTTGATCCAGTTCAAAATTGAACTCCAGTTCCGCGATATGCCCCAATACCTCTGTTCTTAGCACCGCTTCTTTAAGCCCTCTTTCTCCCAGGCTCTGCAGGCCGCCTTCCGCCTGTAGCGGCCCTAGTTCCGGAAACTGTGTTTTAACCTCCTGATAGGTTAAGCCAAAGGGTAAGGTATCACCCAGCAGCATTTTTCCGTTGTCGCTGGCGCTTTCCTCTGTATCTGCATCACCGGTTTCCTGCGGTATCTCTGCGGATTCTCCCCCTTGCGGCGGTATCTGGATTCCCTCGTCTTCTATACACCCGGCCAGCGAAACAATGATTAAGCAGATCAGGGCAAATGAGCATAGTTTTTTCATCTTGTTACCTCCTGATAATTTCTCGTTAGTAATTAGACGTAATCGACCCGCTGCGGTTTCAATGTATAGATTAAGTTTAGGCCAATCAATTTTCAAGTTCGGCATATATACTGTATACATAAGGATCGTCACCGGTTGCCAGTTCCGGCAGAACTGTAAGGGTATTGTCTTTGCCATAGACAACTTTCAGCTTGCCTGTTTTTAAATGCAGGGTTTCTGTTTGCTGTGACCCGTTTTGAAAAGTTACGGTTACCGTAAAAGTTGCGCCATTAAAGGTGTCAATACGATTATGGGCTGCTTTTTTGATATCCTCAGCTGCACTCTGTTCTGTGGTTTCCGGTGGAAGCCAGAAGCCATAACTTGCATCTGCGGTCCAATTTTCAGAAAAGCTGCTGCCAAGTGCTTTCATTTGCTCAGAATACCATGAACCGTCATTATTCATGCTTGCGAACTGGCAATCTGCTTTTAGGATGCCATTTGCTTCAGCAGCGTATAAAGCTTTAATGTCGTCCTCTGTCAAATTTGTTACTTTTTTATATCGGTAGAGGCCGCCGCGATTAATAGCCGCGCTGATCGTCTGAATTCCTTCTCCGGTCACACGGAACAGGCAGCCTGTGTAATCGCCTTTTCCGAGAACCATCCCACCGCTATTGGCGATAGAAAAGGCAATCTTATTGTCTTTCGGTATAAAGGTTTCATCAAGATCCGCTGCGTAAGCTACTAAACCAAAATGATAAGACGGAGATGATAGGGCAGCATTGTTTCCATCAGTTATACTGCTTCCGTCAGGGCCTGGATTATAAAAGGAAAGAACACCAAGCAAAACGGTAAAGGCGCAAGCTGCGCAAACAGCTAAACGAAAAACAGTACGGCCTCTTGGTTTTTTCCGGGTGTTTTCAGTTTTGGCGGTCCGAACAGTACAGGCAGCATTCAACACTTTATCTTTCAATACATCCGGAACTTTGATTTTCTCCATCATATCTCTACAACGGGTTTTCATATAAAGTACCTCCCATCATTTTTTTGAGCTTATGCCTTCCACGATGAAGGCGGGAACGTACGGTTGTAGCCGGGCATCCCGTAAGCTTGGCGATTTCTTTTGTCTTGTATCCCTCAACATAGTATAAAAGAATAATAATTCGAAATTTCGCGGGCAGGCATCCAAGGGCTTCCCATAACTCATTGTCGCTTTCGGTTACCTTAGACGTTAACTCAGGAATTTCTGCCAAAGAAAGGACCTGCTTCCTTATTCTGTTTCGCGCCAAGTTGTGACAGCGGTTAATTGTTACCCGTAGCAGCCATGCTTTCAGGTGCTCCGAATTCCACTGCTCAACATTCTGTATTTTTAGCAAGCAAAGAAATACATCTTGAAAAATATCCTCTGCGTCTGCCACGTTCTGCAAGCGGCATAGTGCCAGCCGATAAACCGCATCTCCATAGGAGTTCATGGCATCGTTGAGGAAAGTTTGGATTTCTGTCATGCAGTACCTCCTTCTAGTTCCTTAAAAAGCGCTTTCATTAATAACACAATTCAAGATAGCTAATTGTTCCCGTCTATGTAAAAAAAGCATATACCAAAATAGCCCATGACGGGTGCGCTAAAACAAGCGGCTTCGGCAAACAGCAAAAAGCCGCTTGTTTCAAGATTTTTGGCAAAACAAAAACCACCTGCTGACAGAAATTTTTCTATCAATAAGGTGGTAGTTGATGGTCGGAGCGGCGGGATTTGAACCCGCGGCCTCTTGGTCCCGAACCAAGCGCGCTCCCGAGCTGCTACATTTTACTACCCCAAATAAAATAGTTTTTCCGAATACGCATGCACTTATAAAGTGCCCATTTTATCAAGAGATGTCAAAATATCACTGTGTGCAACATTCCAATCATTACGGGAAGAGTATTTGGGTATGGAGCGGCATTTTCGCAATAATCAGGTTAACGGCCATAGTGACTACGAACCCTGAGTTTTATCTCTTCCCAGTCAAGCCCTGAGGCTGGCAGTGATAGCAAGTTTTTTTTTCGCCTTGCTAATTCCTCTTTCTGCCATTCATAGACAGGTATCTTTTCTGGAGATGCTGCAAGATCGTCCCAGAGATCCTCCACAAGCTGTAGTTTTTCAGATGGGCTCAGATCAAAAACAGAATAACTGTTAGAACTCATTATCTGCTTACCTCCACTATTGTAGAATTTCTCTAAGCGAGCGTTCTTAAAAAATCAGAAATGCTTTTATATTACTAACCCATTTGGATTCATCATAAGAGTTTAACTATTGACAGTACTATTATAGCAAAAAATTTGCATATTTCCATTATCAGTGCATCGAAAAGCGGGGAGTTTTATTACGAAAATAAAACTCTCACATTTTGTCTGTTTTGAAACGGTTGCCTGTTTGCTTCAATAATATTTAAATATTTCAAATTCGACGATGTTCATGGTACATGCCACGAATTATTGATTACGAGGAACTCGCAAACCAACAAAAGTTTAAGGAATTACGGTGCTGGGAGGAAAATGCTGATAGGTACTTTAAAACTAAAGAAGATATGGTTAAGTGGATTAACCAGCCTTCTATTGTTCCTTTTTTGAAATTCCTTCCCAAGGGAAAACAATCGGAGTTCAGGGATGAAGTTGTTCGCAGAATGGTTGATAAAACTATACAGCCCGATGGAACATATTTTGAAACCTTTATACGGATAAACGTTTTTGCAAGAAAGTAAGATGCAATAGAGATAACAGAGTATTCCTGACACTTTATCAAGATGACACATCGGGAATACTCGAACAGTTAGGCAAAAGCCAATTGGTTAGTTGGCAGAAACGCTCTTTATCCATGTGGTAGCGGTAAATAGCTCTATAAAACGTTGCTGCGGAAAAGGCTAATAATAGGCTATTGGAATAAAATTGTAGGTTAAAGGATTGAGATTGGGAATGAGAAATGTTAACCCCGAAAATACTTCTTCAAAAGTGAATTGGAGAGGGAAAATTGTATCTATTCAACCACGTACAAAGGTTTGGAGATATCTCACAGATAATAGAACCCATTATCATTTAGGATACAATTTATTTATTGAAGTGGATAGTAGTGACTCCAAAAAACAGTTTACAGTCGCAATTTCTGAAAAACAGCAGTTAAAAGGATTGTTTCGGATAGGCGATATGCTAGAAGGAACAGCGTGGACAAAAAAATATAAAGAAAGAGAATTTGCAGATTATTATAGGGCAGGCTCTTTAAAACTTTTGGATAGGGTTAATAAAAATTTTGAGATGATCCCGCCACCATGGATAATGATGCCTCCATCCATACAGACATATGAGGAAAGAGGGGCTAGAATGTTAAACAAAATGCTTTAAATGTATTTGGGCAAATATGGCTAATGTTGAAATTCAATGGGATTTTGACAAAGATATAAAAAAATATCGGTTTGAAACTTTTTGTTATGGTCCAAAATCATGTAAATATTATAAAATGGGTAGACCACGTGCAGTTCCATATAAAAATAGGGGTTCGGCTCTCGATAATGGATACTTAGATGAGCTTTGTACAGAGGGTAGAGATGAAAATAATTATAATTACATAGTTACTTGACTTCCCGTTATCCCACCGACAGGATGCCTAATGCGATGTGTAAAATAGCGAGATTACTTATCAACATAATAATTTAAAACAATATCAGGCACGGAGCCCTGCTTTAACAGGGAAGAAATGATTACGTTGGTATCAATCATAATTTTCATGATTGCTTTTTCTCGCCGTAGCGTATATCCATGACATCCTGCAATATTTCATCCTCAGAAAGCTGAATGTCGTCTAATTTACCCTGCGCTTGCTGAATGGCGATAACGGAAGAGTTTTGAAGAACAATTTCACCATTGGGTTTTTCTAAAAAAAGAATCTTGTCTCCTTCTTTGATATTGAGCTTGCGTCTAATATCAACAGGTACAGTGATTTGGCCGTTTGAGGAAACTTTCGCCAGGTTCATAAAGGCACCCCTTTCCCTACTTTAGATCTATACATGCGCTGGGGACGGACCCTATTGCACGGGGGCTGGGGGTTTGATCTGTCTGTCAA
>CAYQQF010000030.1:0-13506 GCA_964419485.1 uncultured Dethiobacter sp. | reverse complement strand
GATTCAAATTTACTAATGTATTTAGCCTTTATTTTAATGCGTAACGGCGGAAGATTTTTATAATGTTTTAATGTTTTGAAAGGGAGGAGAAAAATATGGACAAAAAAAACATATGTATTGAGGAGAAAAATGGCATAGTTACTCTGATTATTAACCGGCCGGATGCTTTAAACGCTCTTGATTTTGATTCTGTTTCTGAGCTGAATGAGGCAGTAAATTCTATTAAAAAACAGAAAAAACTAAAAGGATTAATTATTACGGGTAAAGGCGAGAAAGCCTTCTGTGCCGGAGGTGATTTAAGTAAAATGAAATTCCTTACTGCGGAGAATTACTATGCTTTTCTGGAAAGCGCATTAGAAGCTTTTCAAAAAATTTGGGAGCTTCCGTTTCCTTCTGTTGCGGCAATTAACGGTTATGCTTTTGGCGGAGGTTTGGAGCTTTCTATGGTTTGCGATATGAGAATTGCTGTTTCTCATGCCAGGCTCGCTTTGCCCGAGCTGGAATACGGATTAATACCGGGCTGGGGCGGAGTGCATTTTATGTCAAGGTTAATTGGCAGGGCAAAAACATTGCAAATCGTATTGCAGGGTGAAGATATTAGCGCTGAAAAAGCGCTGGAGATTGGGCTGATAAATCAAATAACGAATTTAGATGACTTACTGACAGAAGCTAAGGCATTAATAGAAAAAATTCATAAAAAAGGACCGTTTGCCGTTAAACTGGTCAAACAAATTATAAATGATTATCAAAGTACTGATATTAGAAAGGCTTGTTTGCATGAAGCTTTATGCAGCATGGCCAGTTTTGCAACAGAGGATGCCCAAAAAAGGTTAGAAGAAGCTCACAAGAAGTTTAAGAAATAAAATCAAACTGTATTGGAGGACGCTGAAATGGATTTTACGGGGAAAAAAGTCATTATAACGGGTGGCGCCAGTGGAATCGGCCGAAGTGCAGCGCTTAATTTTGCCAAAAGGGGCGCCGATGTGGCAGTAATAGATCTAAATATAGAAGAAGCCGAGAAAACATGTGAGCAAATAAATGAAATGGGATCTAAAAGTTTAGCTTTAAAAGTTGATATAACAAATTTAGAAGAAGTTGTGTCTATGGCAAAAAAAGTTAATGAATTTTTTGGTCGAATTGATATATTGGTTAATAATGCTGCATGGGATGAGATTGAATTTTTTATGGAAACTACACCTCCATTATGGGAAAAACTTATACAAATTAATTTGATGGGACATATAAACTGTACTAAAGCGGTTCTTGAATATATGATTAAGCAGGAAAAGGGAGTAATTGTATATGTGGCTTCCGATGCTGCAAGGGTGGGAAGCTTCGGAGAATCGGTCTACTCAGCTGCAAAAGGAGGAGTCTTAAGTTTTAGCAAGACAATGGCCCGGGAAATGGCCCGGTATAATATTAGAGTTAATTGTATTTGTCCCGGTCCGACTTTAACACCACTGTTTGAAGAAGTAAGAGAAAAAGCTCCTAACGTCGTAAAAGCAATTATTAAATCTATACCGATGAAAAGGCTGGCCCAACCTGAAGAAATTGCCAATGGTATAGTTTTTTTAGCTTCGGATCTGGCTTCATTTATTAACGGGCAAGCATTAAGTATAAATGGAGGCCTGAACATGTTGTAATAGAAAGAAGCCGTTAAGTGTCAGCTCTCTGGAAAGGCTATGTATGCCGGCACCTTTTAACTTTTCCCTCCAGCAAAAGCCGCTCCTGCAAGCTGTTCTCCCTGTCCTGCGCCGTTAAGTCCCTGGCAATCTTCCCGGGAATTCCTAAAATTAATTTCCCACTGGGAACTTCCCACCCGGGAGGAACCAGGGCTCCGCTGCCAATCACCACCTGAGCATGGACAACAGCTTGATCAAGGACAATGGCTCCGATGCCTACCGTTGAATTTTCTCCGATACTTGCTCCGTGCACAATCGCTCCATGGCTGATGATGGCTCCAGGGCCGATGGCCAGAGGGCGTCCTTTAGCTGCTTCAATTATTGCGTTTTCCAGGACCATTGTTCCTTTTTTCAGCACGATTCTCGCCTCATCAGCCCTGACTACCACGCCCGGCCAGATCCCGACGCCTTCCTCAACGATTACATCTCCGATCAGAGTTGCCCTGGAATCCACATAAGCTGAAGCAGCCACAAGGGGGCTTTTACCTTCAATTTCCCTTAAATCCAAATTCTTTTGCCTCCTTTTAAGCGGTCTGTATTTTTTACTTGAAGTCTCGATCCAGTAAATAGCGATGGGGGTCAACTTCGGTGCGCAGAATGTGCAACTCTTCTTCTGTAGGAGGAGCGCTCTCAGTAATCTGCGGCGACCAGAGCAGTTCAAAACTGGTTTCTGCAATGATTTCTTTTTTTGTAAACCCGGGGTGAATCGTTTCTACCTGCATACGTTTGGTATCCTCGTCAAATCCCAACACAGCAAGATTGGTGACAACTTTGTAAGGCCCTCCATTCGGAGGCAGGCCGATTTTTTCGCGAGCCCCTTTTCCGGTCAGGTAGCCCGGGCTGGTAAGAAAATCCAATTTATTTGGAAAACGCCTTTTTTGGTGCCGCATGATAATTATGGAACGCCAGCTGGTCGAAGCCAGATCATTGGCCCCTCCGCTTCCTGGAAGGCGCACATCGGGCCTGTCATGATCACCACCGATAAAAGTTGTATTCAGGTTTCCATACATATCGATCTGTGCGCCTCCAAGCAGAGCATAGTCAAGCAATCCCCGCTGACTGGTCTCCATTACTTCAGCCAGACTGCTGGCGGAAATCCCTTTAAAAAACGTACGTGAATTGCCTACGGTAATGGGCATCTCCGGTAATACAGGTCCTATACCCCCGGCTTCAAAAAACAAGATTAAATTCGGCGCGGCAGTCTTCTGCGCGAGCATGGCCGCCGCACAGGGCATGCCTGTACCCACCGCGAGGGTGCAGCCATCTTCCAGCAGACGGGCCACCTGACAAATCAACAGTTCGATCTTGCTGTATGCCGTCACTTAAGAGCCCCCCTTTTCATACCTGTGCGTTTCTCTGGCCCGCAGCTCGCTCAGACGCTGCAAACCGCCGCTGGCCTGTAAAAAGCTCCAGTGATTATCTACATTGTAGATATATTTATCCATGTAAGCCTGGAAAGCTTCTTCATCTTTTTCCGCTTCGAGCAGTTCGCTAAAGTGATCTTCATCGCTAAAATACAGGTAAGGCATATTCGTCGGGTAGGCACCCAGAGGCACTTCAATGACTGCATTCACATGGTAATAGGGAATAACCGTAAGGTGAGGCCTTCGGCGAATTTCTTCGTTGGGAATGATCTCTTCTGTCGTAATAATTAATTTTTTTGCCGCCCTGGCAATATCATAATCGAACATAGTCAGGCCGTCAATTTGACAGTTTCCATAAATGTCACAGCGGTGGACATGGATAATGCCCACGTCCGGAAAGAGAGCCGGCACTGCGGCAAATTTTTTCCCTGTAAACGGGCAGGGCATCTCCACGGCAGCACTGTATTGCAGCGTATCTGTGCCCAGCAGGCTGCGCGTGGGAAGAAAGGGGATGCCCATGGCAGCGGCCTTAAAGCGCCATGCCAGTGTGCCGTTGGTCCATTCGGTCACTTCTAACTCTCCGCTTTCAAAAGCCTTGCGCATGACCTTGGAAAAGCCGCGCGCCTCAAGAGTTACAACATAGGCTGCGTCGCAGCGATTGATGCATTTGCCGGCGATTAAAAGCTGCAGATCATGGGTGGTCGTATGCCCGGCATAGCCCAGATTACGCTTTTTTTGACGTACAATTTCATGCAGCACAGAGATGGGTTTGCGGGTAGTGCTAAAGCCGCCCACCGCCAGATAATCTTCATCGGCAACCAAACTGCTGACCGCCTTCTGCGGTGTGGTAACCTTATTGTTCAGCAGTCGGGATTTTTGTTGTTTAAAAAAACTCCGCATGGCATCTACATCAGGGTTAGTAAAAAGCCGGCGTTTCCCTGCTTTCTTGTAAGTTACAATCTGATCTCCTGAAACAGAATAATCTTTGAAAAGATCATCCGGACTGGAACGTAATGATGATTCCATCGTTAACCTCCACACTTATATTAGTAGTTTTACACAATCAGTAAAAAATTTAAATTACCTTAAGTTTGCCATGTCTCCTCCAAAAAGGTATTTGGAGGCAGATCAGCCAAATTGCCCTGTTGATTTGTCCTGGCTAAAGGCCTTCCGCTTCCAGATCGGCAGCAGGCACCTTTTTTCCACGACCCACCTGGATCAGCAGGGCTGCAGCGATCAGCGCCAAACCGATCAGATCCGTAATTAAGCCTACTTGCAACATCAAGAAAGCACCCGCAATTAACAGAGCCCGCTCCCAAAATGTCGCCGCCTTCAGCACAAAACCAATCGAGCCCCCAGCCAGAGCGGTAATGCCGATTAATGCCGTAAAAGTTGACCAGGCAATGGAAATAAAACTTCCTTTGGCGATAAGTGTGGGACTTAGCGCAAATAAAAACGGTACGAGGAAAGCCCCCATGGTCAGTTTAACAGCCGTAAAACCGATCTTCATGGGTTCATCCTTGGCAATACCGGACGCAGCATATGCTGCCAGCGCCACCGGCGGGGTAATGGCAGAGAGTATGGCAAAATAGAAAACAAAAAGGTGCGCTGCAATAGGGAGAAGGCCCATTTTAACCAGAGCCGGTGCCGCCATCGTTCCGACGACAATATAAGCTGCTGTTGTCGGCAGCCCCATACCCATGATCAAGGCGATCACGGCCGTGAGGATCAGGGCAAGCCATACGTGTCCCCCGGAGATGCCGATAATAAAAGCGGAAAGTTTCAAGCCCATCCCGGTAAGGTTAATGCTGCCGATCACCAGTCCCGCAGCAGCACAGGCCAGAGCGACGGTAATTGTATTTTGCGCCGCGGCAAGTACTGCTTCTTTGAAACGTTCCCAGTTCAGCCGGGTTTCCTTATGGAAAAAGGAGACGGCCACAGCAGTGACAATGGCATAAAAACCCGAGCGAATGGGGGTGTACTGGAGTACCCCTAAAAAGTAGACCAGGACTAAAATGGGAATAAGGAAATGTCCGCCCTTTTTTAGGACCTGCCAGATATTCGGAAGCTGCTCTTTGGGTAAGCCCTTTAGCCCCAGGCGACAAGCTTCAAAATGGACACCCCAAAGGACACCCAAATAATAGAGGACCGCCGGGATTAAAGCGGCAATAACCACACTGATATAAGAAATGCCAAGGAATTCGGCAATGATAAAAGCTGCCGCCCCCATAATCGGGGGCATCAGTTGTCCGCCGGCTGAAGCGCAGGCCTCCACCGCCCCCGCAAAATGAGACTGGTAACCGTTGCGCTTCATTAGAGGGATGGTAAAAGTGCCGGTACCCACCACATTGGCCACGGCACTGCCGGAGAGAGTGCCCATCAGACCACTGGCCAAAACAGCTGTTTTGGCGGGACCGCCGACAAAGCGGCCCATAAGAGCCATCGCAAGATCTAAAAGGAACTCTCCCATCCCGATCTTCTCCAGCATGGAAGTCAAAAATATAAACAGAAAAATGTAACTGGCGGAAACACCTAAGGGTATCCCAAAAATACCCTCCGTAGTGAGAAACATCTGCGAGACAACGCGGCTCAGTGAATATCCCTTATGTCCCAAAAGCCCCGGAATCCACGGGCCCAGAAAGGTGTATAACAGCAAAAAACCGGCGATGATTACCAGCACCCAACCTGTGGCCCGGCGCGAAGCCTCCAAAATTAACAAGATCATAATTGCACCGAAAACGATATCCTGCGTTGTTGGCATTCCCAAGCGCAGTACAATCGCCTGGTAATTCATAATTATATATGCGCCTGAAGCCAGGGCCAGAAGGATTAAGAGCACGTCAAGGAGAGAGGCTTTGCCCTTCTCTTCTTTCTTACGCAGCGGAAAAATTAAAAACACCAGAATGAGGATTAAAACAATATGAATATCACGCTGGATCCAGGCTGTTAACATAGATACCCCGGCAGTATAAAGCTGAAAAGCCGTAAGCGCCAGTGCGACAACTAAAATTGCCAGCGATGTATAACTTTTTTTCTTTTTATCCTCAACGTTCATGTTTTCACCTCCCGCAAAATTTTTGAGGATTGATTTATTTTCACACGGATGTGAACTAAGGCTTGTGCAGGTAAACGGTCGCGCAGGCGGATCTCCTTTCCGCGGTAAAGCAAAGTATGTTCTGCAATTGTCCCCACGCGTAAAGGAATTGTCCCTACCTGGCGTTTCATCTCTTTAATAATTGTCCATCCATTTTCTCCGCTGAGAATTCCTTCCTGCATATATCCCAACCCTGCTCCCCACGAAAGAAAACGGGTTTCTACAAGAACTAACTCCGTTCCTTCAGTGGTGTACGTTTCAAACACCGGCAATAAATCCACCGAATGAATGTAGCGCAGCTGAAATTGCTCATTACCTCTTAAAGGCGCGGCCCAGGCGATTTCCCCTGTTGCGGGAATTTCCACTACCAGATAAGCGGCCCGGGATCTGATAAAAAGGAGAAAGCTGGCTGCGGCCAGCAGCATGGCCGCAGCCAGAAAAAGATATCTTTTAGGGAGCGGGCGGGAAACCCGCCGCGGCATTTACTGCATCTCGGGCGGTATCAGCCCATCCGGGACTTCCAGCCCGATTTCTTTGAAATAACGAACTACGCCGGGGTGCAGAGGAGCAATAGCAAACTCAAGCGTGTTTTCCGGAGTCGTCCAGCTGGCCCCCGTGTAAACCTGTTCCAGTTCATCTTTGTGTTCAAAGATAGCTTTAACAATTTCATAAGCTTGCTCTTCCGGCATATCTTTGCTGACCACCACGCTATTCCAGTTTGAAGGAGCCGTTATATCATCATCAACGCCCTGATAAGTACCGCCTTTCAAGGTCATGGATAGATAATAAGGATACTTTTCAGTAACTGTTGCCAGCTGTTGCTCATCAAATCCTAAAATTCGAATTTTATGTGTTGTTGCCAGGTCCATAATCGAAGAGGTGGGGGGGCCTACGGACCAAACGCCTGCGTCAATAACATGGTCGCGCAGCGCCTCTGTATTTTCCGTAAAGGAAAGGCGGAAAACCTCGAATTCGTCATAGGTAAGTCCCAGCGCATCAAAGACCTGGTTTGTCATGGTCTCCGTTCCACTGCCCGGTGCACCCACGGAAACTTTTTTACCTACCAGATCATCCAGGGTTTTGATGGGACTTCCGTCATGGACTGCAATATGAAGAAAGTGGGGGTACATCTCAAATAAAGTACGCAATTCGATCACGTGATCGAAAGCTCCCTCTGCATGCAGAGCATGATAGACAACGTCGTCCATTACTAAAGCCAGCTGTGCCTCATCTTGTTCGATCAGGCGAGAGTTTTCCACCGAAGCCCCTGTTACTTCTGCACTGGCTTCCAAACCGGGGACATATTTGTTAATAATACTGGCGACAGTCCCGCCGTAAGGATAGTAAGTGCCTCCGGTACCCCCGGTAGCCACAGAAATACGCTGCGTTGTTGTCGTTGTTGTTTCTTGTCCGGGACCGCCGCAGCCGGCGGAAACCAGTAAAATCGCGCTCAAAACAACCAGCACCAATATCAATTTTCTCTTTTTTATCAGCATTTTAAGTTGTTTCCTCCTCATTGTTTTATAGTTTAAAAGCAGTAAAGTGTCTAAGCTTCAACTGCTGCACATTATTTTGCAGTTAATAATCAAGAATTCCCAGGCGGCTGGAGATGCCGTCTGCCGTCTCCCTCATCACATTCAGATAACTCATGAGCTGCCCCTCTGGCAGCCTGATGTAAGGCCCCAGAATGCTTAGAGAAGCCACCACCCTCATTTGCCGGTCAATGACCGGCAAAGCCAAACATGAAACGCCCTCAATACGTTCACCGAAACTGGTTGCCCATCCCTGTTCTCGTATTACTTCCAGCTCCTGTAACAGCTTTTCTTCATCCGTAATGGTTTTGCTGGTCACCGAGTGGAGGCTGATGTGTTTAAGCGCTTCTGCCTGTTCCGCGGCGGGAAGATAAGCCAACAACAGCTTCCCCGGGGCACCGGCATGCAGATGAACGGAAGCACCGATACCCACGGTGTACTTTAAAGGATGCGGACTGGGAATTTCAGCGATGCAAAGACGGCTGAAGCCTTTATGGATATATAAAGAAATGGTTTCATTTGTGTGTTGCCATAGTTTTTCCATATAAGGAGAGGCACTTTGCACCATGCCCTGACTTCGGGAAAGCGTTTCGGAAAGAAGCTCCATAATCCCCCACCCCAATAAATATTTGCCTTTGCTGTCACATCTGGTCACAAAACCTTTGCGTTCCAGGGATACCAGCATCCGATAAACCGTCGATTTATTGAGATTCACCTCCTTGCTGATTTCAGTTAAATTCAGCTCGGAGCTTCCCAAGCAAAGCAGAATATCAACAGCCCTTTCTACCGCGCGCACACCTGCTGCGTCATTTCCAGAACCTTTTTCATTCTGGCTTTGCTTCTGTCTCCGGAGCTGTTCCATTTTTCTACCCCCTGGCGTAACTTCTTCAAGATTTCGCTAGATGAAACAAGATTTTATAAAATTGATTTATAGTTTAACTTATTCGGCGGGACAAAAAGAATTCCTGCCTTAATATTCAAAATTAATAAAAAAATTTATAAATTTTCAATTATTGTTAACTTATCTGAAACAATAATAAAAAAAGAGTTATTAAAAAGATATTCATAGAAATTTTATTGGGCTATCGGGGAAACTGTGGAGAAGATTATCTGGTGGGAATACAAACGAAGAAGATGAGGATTATTTTCCTAATTTCATAATTAACCATGCAGTAAAGGTGCCAAAAAAGAGGTGTAAAACAAATGAAAAAAGCAAATCCGATGCATTTAAGTTCGTCATGATATTATAGCCGATGACCGGAGCAACAATCCCTAAATCAAAAAGCCAGGAAAATCCGCCTACAAACAGTCCTTTTTGCAAACAATATTCAGACCCTGACAGTTGAAGAAGATAATTAATTATGACGCCATATATAATAGCTATTTGAAGATGAACTACCCATCCGATAACCGTCCAAAGCAAGCCGGGCGATAAAAATACTTCTTGTAAGAATATACCTGCAGCAATTTTAATAGAGTGATATGAAGTCAAATTTAACATGTTTGCTATGCTGACAATGATTCCCATTATTATTCCTGCAATAATTCCTGAATAACATCCGACAAGAAACCTGTTCATTATGTCTATATTCTCCTCAAAATGCTAACTCTCAAGTTCTATTGTTTTACTAGCTCTGTAATAATATACAAGAGCATAATTTTGTATATAAAAAAAGGTTACTCGGAATTATTTTCATTTTTCATTTTCTTGATCCGAAAAAACGGGTTTATTGTTAATGAAACTATCGGTTTATACAAAAAAAATGGAAAAACTATACAAAAGCATAAAATTAAGGAGCCGGCGTCGAGGCTAAAATGAGTTAAAGTGATGGTTTTTGTCTCAGTATGTATTAATTAATTTTTTTTTGCATAGCAGATTTTAACAAATTATTCATATCGTTTCAATTATAATACTTTTGTTTATACTTGTCTCAATTAAAAACAAAGCAGAGAAAGTTGGTGAATTTATAAAACTCTGACTGAAAGATATCTTTTGTGTTATGCGAAAAATGCTTGCAACGGCGAAAACTATTTTGGAGTTTAATGATAACAAATGGGGTGTAAAAATGACGAAAAGGCACTGGAGAATGAAATATTTAATAATCTTAATTTTTTTAGCTATGGTGATGGGTTTGTTACCTTTGGGAGCTTTTGCAGCCGTAAACAGCGACATTGATGGCCATTGGGCCGAGGCTTACATAAGAAGCTGGCTTGAGCAAGGACTTGCCGGAGGCTATCATGATGGCACCTTCCGGCCCAATAACCAGGTCAGCAGGGCGGAGTTCGTTGTTTTTGCAAACCGGGCTTATAAAATAAAGCCTATTACAAGTAGCGTTAAGTTTTCCGATGTTCCAGAAACGGCCTGGTATTGTGAATACGTTTTATCGGCCGTACAAGCCGGTATTGTTTCCGGATATCCCGACAGCACATTCCATCCCCAAAACTATATAACACGCCAGGAGGCCGCCGTAATTCTGGCAAGACTTATTGATCTTGATACAGGAGACGCGGATACGAAAGAATTTAAAGATGATAAGGATATAGACGCCTGGGCAAGAGAATCGGTACAAGCAGTCTCCAAGGCTGGTATTATGGGCGGTTATCCTGATGGCACCTTTCGTCCAAATAATTTTATTACCCGGGCAGAAACGATAGTGGTCCTTGAATCAGGCCGCGTTTTTATTAAGGAAATAAATGTCAAACCGGATGTGCCAGTCACAGGACCGGCATTACCGAAAGAGGAACCTAAGGAAAAAGAGCCTGTCCCGGTGCAACCGCCAGCAGGAGGAGCAGGTGGCGGTGGTGGAGCCGGTGGCGGTGGTGGAGGCGGAGTTTCTACTCCTACTGTATCTCTTGCAGCGATAAGTAATAAAACCATTATGGTTGGTACAATTGAGGTTTTCAGTATTGACACCGATGCCGCATCCATTACCGCTGAATCTAGCCATGAAAACGTTGTTTCCGTTTCAGTGGATGGATTAAAGGTAACATTAAAGGGATTGGCAGCAGGAAACGCTGAAGTTTCTGTCACCGGTAAACGAAGTGGATATAACTCCTGTAACAGGAAGTTTACTGTAGAGGTAACAGCGACGGGAGTTGCGGACTCTGCACCGGTCTCGGAGCTCCATAGAGAAGGTGTTAGCGCGCTTTATGAAGGTACACCTTATAATGGTATCAGAGAACTGGTTGGAGGCGTTTATAACGTTGAGCTAGATTTGAATAAAATTGTAGAAAAATTTGGTAATATATCAAGCCAGGATCAACTTCAACTGCTAATAAACGGCAATATTATCAAAGGCGAAGGTAAAGAAGCAGTAAGATCATTATTCATAATTGAAACTGATTATGCAGTTCTTCCGGCAATTCAGCAAGGTATCCAGGATGAAGATATTACAATAAACCCAAAAACACTTGCTGAAGCTATTGTCTTGCTAATTGAGTAAGTCAAGTAGAGATAGACCCAAAGTAAAATGTCAAGTGGTGTAAGCGGATGCTTCCAATCAAATTAAAATTATACGAGGAGGAGTAAGAGAATGTTAGTAAAAAAAGAGAAAGCGATATGCATGCTTATTGTTATTATGCTTCTTTTTTCTTTTTGTAATGCAGCTTTCGCGGATGAGGCAAGTATAAGCCATGTCGTAATTGAGGTTGGTGAGGAAAATGTTATATTTACTTTGGATGAATATGAAACGGCAATTGCAGCTGGCGTAGGTAACGACATATATGATTATATGGCTGCTGGAAATGTACCCAGGGTAAGCGCAGTGCGTTCAGGAGATAAATTTATGGCCATAGGCGTTTACGGTTTAGCTTTTGCTGAAGCTGGAAATATTGCAGAAGCTATAGGAACATCTCCTGCGCAGGGAGATGTCGTGGAAACTTATAAAGTATTTGGCGGCTTTGATGGACAAGGTGACCCAATATTATTCCCCCTCTTCCATGCAGTAACCTTCGGCGTTTCAGGTGGCAGCGGGGCACTAACGGCCAAAGTTGAAGGTGAACCTATAACCAGCGGTGCGCAGGTACAAGAAGGCAGCGATGTGGTATTTACGGCCACACCTGATGATGGTTACCGGGTAAAAGCATGGAAACTTGGCGAAGAAGTTATATCAGGCGCGACTGGTTCCACCTATATCGTAGCAAACCTTAGCTCCAACATAGAAGTAACCGTTGAATTTGAAGCGATACCGCCTGTATGTTATGAAGTAACCTTCAGCGTCACAGGTGGCAACGGGGAACTAACGGCCCAAGTTGGAGGTACAGCTATAACCAGCGTTGCCCAAGTAGTATACGGCAGCGATGTGGAATTTACGGCTTTACCTGACCAGGGCTACCGGGTAAAAAAATGGAAACAAAACGACGAAGTTGTAACGGGCGCGACTGGTTCCACCTATACCGTAGAAAACCTTAGCTCCGACATAGAAGTAACCGTTGAATTTGAAGCAATAACTGCACAGGTCTCGGAGCTCTATCGAGATGGTGTTAGCGCGCTTTATGAAGGTACAGTCTATAATGGTATCAGAGAACTGGTTGGAGGCGTTTATAACGTTGAATTGGAAATGAGTAAGATAACAGCCAAGTTTGGAGACATCTCAGGTTACAGTCTCCGACTAATTATAGATGACGAAGCTGTTCAGGGAGAAGATGGGGATGCGAATATTATAGATACGTTTATAGTTGAAGAAGAATATGCAGTTCTCCCGGCAGTTCAGCAAGGTATCCAGGATGAAGGGATTACAATAAACCCGGCAACCCTAGCAGAAGCCATTGTTTTAATGATTGAGTAAGCTAAACGGTGCAGTATTACAATGGGCCAAATGGGTATAAAAACCTGTTTGGTCCATTGTAACAAGCAAGGAGGTCTGGATGATGCTAAGAAAAAGTTTCAAATCTGTGGTATCTATTCTTTTCATTTTGATATTTCTTTTTTCATTGTGTACTTTTGTTAATGCAAGCGAGGGAACCGGAAGCATAGATCATGTTGTGATTGAAGTGGAGAATAATCTGGTTGTTGTGACGATAGGCACATATGGAACTGCCCTTGCAGCGGGGGCAGGAAACGAAATATATGATTATCTGTCAAGCGGTAGCGTTCCTTTAGTAAGAGCGATTCAATCAGGAGATAAGTTTATTGGAATAGGCGCTTATGGCACAGCCTTTGCTCTTGCTGGGAATACAGCAGAAGCTATTGCTTTAGCACCTGCACAAGAAATAGAAATTGTGCAAACATATCAAGTATTTGAGGGGTTTGATGAACAAGGCAACCCCATATTAACGCCTTTATTTCCTAAATACACGGTAACTTTCAGTGTGGTGGGCGCTAATGGTCAGCTAACCGCTTCAGTTGACGGGATTGGGATCAATTCCGGCGATGAAGTAGTACAGGGCAGCGATGTGGAATTCACCGCATTACCTGACCAGGGTTACAGAGTAGCCGAGTGGAAGGTTAACGGAAATACAATAGCAGGTAATACAGAGCTTATTTACACGCATGAAAACCTCAATGAAAACATAGATGTGACAGTAACGCTGGAGGAATCCGGTATGCCGTCAGGCCTGGTTTTATGGCTGGATGCTGACGACTATGATCCGGACACCGGCGAATGGGTGGATAAAAGCAGCATTGGCAACAGCGTAACCCAGGCAACTTTGGCCAACCGTCCCACTTATGTCGCAGACGGTCTGAATGGACGTCCGGCCGTGCAGTTTGACGGGGATGAGCAGTATCTAAACGTCGATTGGAATTTGCCGGACGGTGCTCTGGAAACTGATTCGCTAACCATGTTCCTTGTTTTGAAAAATGACGACATGGACGGCGGCACGCAGGTGGTCAT
>CAYQQF010000029.1:0-13618 GCA_964419485.1 uncultured Dethiobacter sp. | reverse complement strand
ACGGCAGTACACCTGCAGCAGCAGGGTCCAAAGTCCCTCCATGCCCGGTTTTTACAGCAGGTACCAGTTCTCTGATTTTTTGCACAACATCGTGTGAAGTCATACCTGGAGGTTTTAAAATATTTAAAAAGCCGTCCATTTTACCCCTTGTAAAATTTATTCGGAAGCGAGCAGTTCAGAAATTTTTTCAATAACCATCTTTTCAATCTCCTCCGGCCTTCCCTCAATAGAACACCCGGCGGCACGGGGATGTCCTCCGCCGCCAAAGAAAAAAGCAACGGAAGAAATATCAACAGTCTTAGACCTGAAACCCACCTTGGTTTCTCCGTTTAAGGTGTGGTAAAAAAATACTCCTGCCTCTACTCCCTGAATGTTTTTTGCATAATTGATATAACCTTCGAGTTCAAAATGATCGACACCATACTCGGTGAGCATTTTTTCTTCTACGCTCAGCCAGGCTATCTTCCCGGCATGATCCACTTTCATAGTTTGCAGGCAATCCCTGAGCAGTAAAAAAGAAGGAAGCGATATCTCATCAAAAACTTTCATGCTGACATAAGAAGGGCTAACCCCTTTCTCTAACAGTTTCCCGGCAATATACATTGTTTGCGAAGATGTATTTTCATATTTAAAAGAGCCCGTATCCGAAGTCAGCGCAATATAGAGAAACAGGCTCATCTCTTCGGTAAGTTCCAGTTGAAGATCCTGGATTAACCTGTAAATAATCTCCCCCGTTGCGGCAGCTGAAGTATCAATAAGATTATAATCGCCAAACTGAACATTGGTCCCGTGGTGATCGATATTGACAATTTCGTCCAGCTTTAAAACATCCTCTTTCATATAATCCAACCGTTCCATATCGCTGCAATCAAGAATAAAAGCCAGCGTACAGATATTTTCAGGTGCGATAAAAACACTGGAAATATTCATTTCCGGCATAAATGAAGCATATTTCGACGGAATAACATCAGGGCAAAAAAGTTTGACTTTTTTACCCCTTTGCTCCAGGGCTTTTCCCCAGGCAAGAGAAGAGCCGATCGCGTCTCCGTCAGGTCTGACATGTGAAAATATATAAATCTGCTCGTATTTTTGCAGCAGAAACTCCAGATCAACACCGGTCATTCTTTCTCTTCATCTCCCGCCCTACTGTTTAATGTTCGTAAAACTTTATCGATATGGGCTCCGTATTCGAGAGAACGGTCAAGACGAAACTCCACCTCTGGTACATGGCGCAGCCTGATTCTTTTTCCCAGCTCTAAGCGAACGAAACTGGCAGCCTTTGTGAGTATCTTTATGATATTTTCCTGTTCTTCAATATTACCAAAGATGCTCACATAAATCTTGGCAAAACTTAGATCCCTGGAAACTTCCACACTTGTTACGCTGGTCATTTTAACCAAGCCGGGATCTTTAATTTCCAGACGGAGAATATCACTAACTTCTTCTTTAATCCTTTCAGCAACTCTCTGGGCCCTTTGTTTTGACATCAGGAAACCCTCCTTAAAAAAGCAAAATTACTCTACTGAGTCACTTTCCGGAAAATAAAGGATTCCAGAATATCGCTCTCACGGAGGTCATTGAAGTTCTCCAACAAGATGCCGCATTCAAATCCGCCGGCAACCTCTTTTACATCATCCTTAAAGCGTTTTAAAGATTCGATTTTCCCTTCATGAACAACCTTACCGTCACGAATCACCCGAATACCTGCATTTCGGTTTATCGTCCCCTCAAGGACATAAGAACCGGCCACAGTTCCCAATCTGCTAACCTTAAAAATATGTCTGATTTCCGCCTGCCCGAGAACTACTTCTTCATATTCCGGTTCCAGCATTCCGTTTATCGCAGCCTTGATATTTTCAATAATTTCATAAATTACACGGTAAAGACGTAAATCGACCTCTTCTTTCTCCGCCAGTTTTCTGGCATTGGCTTCAGGCCGGACATTAAAACCAATGATAATGGCATTTGAAGCTGAGGCAAGCATTATATCGGATTCATTTATCGCTCCTACTCCGATATGAATAATTTTAATTTTTACTTTCTCGCTATCAATTTTTAACAGGGAATCCTTCAACGCTTCTGCAGATCCCTGGACATCGGCTTTAATAATGATATTTAAATCGACTTCCGCCTCCTGAGACTGTTTAAAAAGATCGTCAAGGGATACCTTTTGCACTTTGCGCAGGGTTGCTTCCCGGAGTTTCTCTCCTCTTTTGGCAGCAATTTGTTTGACCAGTTTTTCATCTTTAACGACCATAAAATTATCTCCGGCCTGTGGAACATCGTTAAGGCCCAGGATTTCTACAGGAGTAGAAGGATCCGCTTTTTTGATTCTCTTGCCTTTATCGTCGAGCAGTGCTCTTATCTTTCCGTAAATGTTCCCGCAGATAATCGGATCGCCAATCTTCATTGCCCCGTCCTGAATAAGAACTGTAGCCACAGGGCCTCTTCCCTTATCAAGCTTGGCCTCGATAACCGTTCCTCTGGCCAAACGTGAGTAATCGGCTTTAAATTCGGCCATCTCCGCAACCAGCAGGACCATTTCCAGTAGATCTTCCAACCCTTCGCCTTTCAGCGCGCTTACTGGTACACAAATAGTATCCCCGCCCCATTCTTCAGGAATTAAAGCAACCTCGCTTAATTGCTGCTTTACTCTATCCAAATTTGCATTGGGCTTATCAATTTTATTGATCGCAACAATTATGGGAACTCCCGCCGCCTTAACATGGTTGACAGCTTCAACAGTTTGCGGCATAACTCCATCATCCGCGGCAACAACAAGAACGGCGATATCCGTTACCTGAGCTCCCCTGGCACGCATGGCTGTAAAGGCCTCGTGTCCGGGTGTATCGAGAAAAACAATTTTTTTCCCGCTTACTTCCACCGTGCACGCACCAATATGCTGTGTAATCCCGCCGGCTTCTGAAGCGATAACATTAGTTTCTCGTATAGAATCCAGCAGGGATGTCTTGCCGTGGTCAACATGGCCCAAAACAGTTACAACCGGAGGTCTTACCCGAAGCTGCCGGACTTCCTCGTCTTCTTCAAGGCTTAGCAGCTCCTGCTCAACCGGATCGGGTTTCAGCTCAAACTTAATCCCGTATTCTTCCGCCAAAATATCCAGGGTATCCTCATCTAACGGTTGATTAATATTAGAAATTATGCCTATCCCTAATAATTTACCCAATATTTCTGAAGGCTGTACGTTTAACCTCCCTGCTAATTCACCAACAGTTACTCTTCCTTCGAGATGAAGTGCCTCATCGGGTTTTATTTTCTCTCTGGCCGCTTTGGCGGCTTTTCTTGCTTTGCGGCTTTCTTTCACAAACTTTGCTTTTTTACCTTTACCGGCTGCGATAGGTCTTTTCCCCTGAGAAACCGGTGACACTTTGACAGCCTTTTTTTCTTGAGGTTTATCTTTTCCAGGTTTTTCTGCAGGTCCGTCTTTCGCAGGTTTTTTTTCACCCTTGGTCAGGGCTTCCATTACCCGTTTGGCTTCTTCTTCCCCCATTGTACTCATATGATTTTTAACATCAACATTAAGTTCCTGAAGAACTGTAATTAATTTCTTACTATTTATCCCCAATTCTTTAGCCAGCTCATAAACTCTTACTTTTGCCATGCACTACACCTCCATTTTTTTACCTCCTTGATTTGTAAAAAATCAGCATCAAAATTACCTGTTCTCCAAATACTCTTGCAAAGCAGCGATAATATGCTCGGGTACGGGACTATCAAGGCTTTTGACCATCCCTTTCCCTTTTACCGCTTTTTTCAGGCAATCGGCAGAAGGACAAATATAAGCGCCCCTTCCTGCTTTTTTCCCCGTAAAATCCAGCTCGATCTCCCCTTGAGGGGTTCGAACCACCCTGATTAGTTCTTTTTTGGGCTTTGACTCACGACATCCCAGACACATCCGTAAAGGAGGCTTGCGTTTGCGGAGCATTTAAATCCCTTCTTTATCAAGAATATCGTCATCTGTATCGCTGCCGGCTCTTTCAACTTGTTCATCCAAAATTTCCTTTGATTCTGGCGCTGGAATGTCGTTGCTTTCTTCCTGAGAAATGTTATTTTTAGCTTTTTTTTCCAGATAAGTAGACTCACTGATAATATCTATTTTCCATCCGGATAATTTGGCAGCCAGGCGAACATTCTGTCCTTCTTTGCCGATAGCGAGTGAAAGCTGATAATCCGGAACAACAACCATAGCGGACTTGTTCCCGAGGTTGGTTTCTACTTTGACCGTTTTTGCCGGGCTGAGGGAGCTGGCTATAAAGATCTCGGAATCCTCATTCCACTCGATAATATCAATTTTTTCACCTTTTAATTCATTGACAATAGCCTGAACCCTGGAACCCCTGGGACCTACACATGCTCCGACCGGATCAACATCTTTTTTATGTGAATAAACGGCAATCTTCGACCTGTTTCCCGGTTCACGAACAACACCTTTTACCTCAATAATACCATTATAAATTTCCGGCACTTCCAGTTCAAACAACCGTCTTAAAAGTCCGGGATGGGTTCTGGAAATAAAAATTTGCGGCCCTTTGGTCGTTTTTTTAACTTCAAGAATAAACGCTTTGATCCTGTCTCCCTGCTTATAAATCTCGCGGGGAATTTGCTCGGCCGGGGGCAGTATGGCCTCTGTTTTTCCCAAATTTATTATAGCATTTTTATGCTCAAAACGATGAATTACACCCGTTATAATATCCTCTTCCCGGTCGATAAATTCTTCATATATCATTTCCCGTTCCGCTTCGCGGATGCGCTGAATGACAACCTGCTTGGCTGTCTGGGCGGCAATTCGTCCAAAATTTTTGGGGGTAACTTCAACCTCAAGAATGTCTCCGTTCTTGCAGAGCGGATTGCTCTGACGCGCTTTCTCCAGATGAATTTCCTGCTGCGGATTGGTAACATTTTCCACGACATCCATACAGGAAAATACTTTAATTTCTCCTGTTTCTTTTTCAATATTGACTTTGACATTATGAGCAGAATTGAAATTTCGCTTGTAAGCAGAAATTAATGCTGCCTCAATGGCCTCAAACAAAGTTTCCTTTTTAATACCCTTTTCTTTTTCAATAGCTTCCAGCGCCATTATAAAATCCTGATTCACCTTTTACTCCCCCCTTTTTTATAGCAGAGGTTAGCTTTGACAATATCCTGAAAAGCAATTTCAACCTCCTCTTGTTCGCCCTTTAAAATGAGACTGTTTTCCCGGACCTCTCCCAGGGTACCGGTAAAATTTTTGGAACCGTTTATCTTTTTTATTGTTTTAATTTTGGCATCTTCACCCTGAAACCTGATGAAGTCTTCCCTTTTCTGCAAAGGTCTTTCGATCCCCGGAGAGGACACTTCCAACATATAACTGGAGGGAACCGGATCATGCAAATCCAAAAGCTCCCCTAAGGATCTACTCACTTGTTCACAATCATCCAGGGAAACCCCTCCCGGTTTGTCAATAAAAACGATGATATGAGCTCCTCCCCTGGAAGTTTTAAATTCCACTCCCACCAGTTCCATCCCCACTTCTCCGGCAGCGCGGGCTGCCAGTTCTTCAACTATGCTTTTAACTTTCTTTCTGTCCATACCCCTTTTGACCTCTCCCTGGCATCCTTTATGAATAAAGAGTGGGGAAAACCCACTCTTCGCACCGAACCACTTTTAATTCTACAATCAGCGTAATTTTATCATATCCTTTTTATGTACGCAAGTTTACCCACACTTCTTCCGATACTTTAATCTACTTTAATGAATTAACCCGGGTTAGATATTTGATAATCTCCCAGTACATTTTCATCCTGGCTGCCATTCCTTTCCAAACACCAAGTTTCTCTTCTTTCATTACATGGGACATATCCCGAAGAAGAACCTCTTTAACAATAATGTTTGATGATTCCATAAAGCGGTTTATAGCTACTTCAACACCAAATCGCGCCACATCCAGATCGGAGATCTGTTCCAATAAAGAAAATTTTAAAGCCCTTTGCCCTGAGAGATGAGGTGCCATCTTTTGGGCCAGATCCGTGGCAATCCTTCCTTTTTCAAAAATACCGATCGTCATATCAGCTTCAGTACTGGTTACTGGAAGAAGAAGATTATATACATGCTCGGCAGTCAGCCCCAGCAAATCGGCATCAAGAAAAAGAACCACATCTGCCTTAACATTGTCAATTCCTGCTTTTAAAGCCCCTCCTTTTCCCCTGTTCTCCTGCAGTTCCACTACTTTTACATCATAACTGCGGGCAACCTGGACCGTTTTATCTGTTGAACCGTCGCTAACAACAATAATTTCTTTAACAAGAGTAACCTCTTTTAATACAGCTAAAACTTCTCCGATTGTCTTTTCCTCGTTGTAAGCGGGAATAATAGCCATTACATCCATATTAAATCCTCCGTTTTCCCTGCTTTCTTTAGCTCTGGAAATCTTCCGATGCTGTCAATTTATCGAGTTCATTTAAAAATACTTCTTCGAGTTTATCCAGAGGAATTTTTTTAAATAAAACTCCTTCTTTAAATATGATAGCGTCCTCTCCCGCTCCGGAAACACCCAGATGAGCTTCCCTGGCTTCCCCGGGACCGTTGACCGGGCAACCCATTACAGCAATTTTTAGGGGTACTTTTACATTCTTAACCAGTTCCTCTATCCTGTTAACCAGCCCGGCCAGATCAATTTTACACCTGGCACAGGTCGGGCAGGAAATAATTTCGGGCCCAAATGCCCTTCGCCCGGCTGACTGCAAAATCTCTTTGGCGGCAAAAATCTCTTCCACCGGATCGCCGGTCAGTGAAACCCGGATAGTATCCCCAATTCCTTTCAACAACAGAGAACCGATTCCCATAGAAGATTTTATTATTCCTCTGACACCCTTGCCTGCTTCAGTCACCCCCACGTGCAACGGATAAGAAATTTTGGCAGCAATTTTTTCGTAGGCATCTACTGTCGAAGCGACACTTGTTGCTTTTAAAGACAATATAATACCGGTAAAGGAATTCTTTTCCAGGTAATCAATGGCCTTGAGTGTGGATTCCACCAGAGCTTCAGAAATTCTACCTTGATGTTTTGCCAAAATGTCTTTTTCCATGGAACCGGAATTTACTCCAATACGAAGAGGGATACCCCGGTCTTTTGCCGCAGAAACAATGCGCTCAAAGTTTTTCAATCCTCCAAGGGTACCCGGATTGATCCTGACCTTGTCCACACCCTGATTAATCGCCAGGACAGCCAGTTTATAATCAAAATGAATATCTGCAATAAGGGGAACTGATATATTTTTTTTAATAGCACCCAGGGCCCTGGCGGCAGTTTCGTCAGGAACGGCAACCCTGACAAGTTCACAACCGGCTTCAATAAGACTGTTAATCTGACTCACCGTTGCGCCCACATCACCTGTATCCGTATTGGTCATGGATTGAATAGAAACGGGAGCGTCACCGCCGACGGCAACATCCCCCACCATAACAGGAAAAGAATTTCTCTTCACTGAATGCGCCCCCAAATTATTCTTAATTTCTTTTAATTAATAAGCCGGGTGATATCCTTATAAAATATAAAAACCATTAACAAGATCAGTACCGTAAAGCCTATAAAATGTATAAAACCTTCTTTTTTTGCATCTATAGGCCTCCCTCTAATTCCTTCAACGAGCAAAAAAACAAGTCTGCCTCCGTCCAGGGCTGGTATGGGAAGCAGATTAATAATGCCAAGATTAATACTGATAATCGCCGTAAGAGAAAAAAGATTGCTCATTCCTTCCTGCATAACTTCGCCGATAACGCTGACAATTCCAACAGGACCGGTAACATCCGCAGGTATGATGCGCAGGATCATCTGGTAAAAACCGACACAAATAATTTTAATCCAGAAAAAGAAATTATCAAAACCCAGTTTAATAGAAGAAAGAAAATCATACTTTTTGTAAACAGGGGCAATACCGATAAGCCCCCGCCCATCGGCTTCTTTTTCCGGAATAACGGATATAAAAACTTCTTCCTGATCTCTTTGTACAGACAGGACGATCTCTTTTTCCGGGCTGGAATTGATTTGAGAAACAATGCTGTTCCAGTCATCCATCTGAACTCCATCAATAGCCAGGATAAGATCATTTTCCTTAAGCCCGGCTTCAAAGGCTGGGCTTTCGGGCATAACCTTGCCAATCCTGGCTGAATCTGTAACCGGAATTCCGAGCAATAAGAAAAATATCAGAGAAAAAAGAACAATAGCCAGCATAAAATTCATTACCGAGCCTGCGACGATGACACAAAAACGTTTTGCCAGCGATTTCTCCTGGAAATTGCCTTCTTGAGGGAGATCTTCCGGCTCTTCTCCAAGCAAGCGGCAGAAACCACCCAGGGGAAATAAGCGAAGAGTATAACGGGTTTCTCCTTTTTCCCAGGAAAATAATTCTTTCCCATACCCGATGGCAAATTCTAAAACGCGAATTTTTGCCCATTTGGCAACAAGATAATGACCAAGTTCATGAACAAAAATAAGCAACCCAAAGATAATTATGGAAGCAATAATAGTTCCTACCATCTACCATTCTCCTTTTTTATCCCGGGTAATATTTTTATAGTCTCTGATCTCGCCCACTCGTCGGCGCAGAGAAGGTCAAAAAATGCCGGGTCCTGTATTACTGTATGCCTGTTCATAACTTCTTCTAAAAGATGAGGAATTTGCAAAAACGGTATTTCTCCTTTTAAAAAGCTATCCACGGCCAACTCATTGGCCGCGTTGAGGACAGCCGGCATAGTCCCGCCTCTTTTCCCGGCAGAATAAGCCAGTTCCAGGCAGGGAAAATTTCCCCTGTCCGGAGGGAGGAATGTAAGGGCCGCCTTATCTTCCCATTGAAGATGCGGAAAGTTGTTCTTCCACCTCTCGGGATAACTGAGTGCATATTGAATGGGAAACAACATACTGGGAAGACTCATTTGCGCCATAACTGAGCCGTCAATAAAGTGGACCATTGAATGGACAATACTTTCAGGATGAACCACAACTTCAATCTGGTCATAGCTTAAACCAAAAAGCCAGCGTGCTTCTATTACTTCAAAGCCCTTATTCATCAATGTTGACGAGTCGATTGTTACCTTTGCACCCATGGTCCAGTTAGGATGTTTAAGAGCCTGAGAAGGGCTTACACGTCTCAGTTCATCTCTGCCAAAGCCCAGAAACGGCCCCCCTGAAGCGGTTAAAATAAGTTTTTTAACTTCTTTTGCACTGCCGGCGTGAAGACATTGAAAAAGAGCGGAATGTTCGCTGTCGACCGGTAAAATAGCAACGCCTTTCTCCCTGGCCTTTTTCATAACCAGTTCACCGCCGGCAACCAACGTCTCTTTATTAGCCAGAGCGATTGTTCTTCCTTCTTCTAAGGCCGAAATGGTCGGCTGCAAACCGCTAAATCCCACCACAGCCACGACAACCAGCTCTGCTCCGGGCCATGTGGAAATGTCCTTTAATCCATCTTCTCCTGTTAAAACTTTTATATCCAGATCACGAAGCCGCCTTTTTATTTCCCGGGCCTTTTCCCGTTTCTTAACAGCCACGACGCCTGGTTTAAATTTTCTAACCTGCTGCTCAAGAAGGTCAATATTACCGTTGGCTGAAAGTCCGACTACGCTAAATTTGTCCGGAAACTGTTCAATAACTTGAAGTGTTTGCGTCCCGATAGAACCCGTCGAACCTAAAAGTATTATCCCGCGTGCCATAAGCCCTCCTCCGTTCTATTATATCATACCGGTAAAATTTAGATTAAATAATGAAGATAAATATAAAAGAACGGCGCTGTAAAAAGAAGGCTGTCAAAACGGTCCAGTATTCCTCCATGCCCTGGAAGAATATCACCGGAATTTTTAACACCAACGCTTCTTTTCATGGCAGACTGGCTCAAATCACCGGCTGCGCCTAATAAACCACTGAAAAATCCAAGCAGAGCTCCTCCCTGCCAGCTAAGATAAGGAAGCGGGAAAAAATACATTAGTGCCAAACCCATAAGAGTACTGCCAAGTAATCCTGCCAGAGCTCCTTCAACAGTTTTTTTAGGGCTGATCCCTGGAGCCAGAGGCCTTTTACCAATTTTGCGGCCTACGAGATAAGCAAAGACATCTGCTGCCCAGATAACAAAGAATAAAAAAAGTGTCAGCAAAAAACCATCGGGCAGAAGACGGACTGCCAGCAAAAAACTGGCAAGCCCTCCAGTATATATTATACCCCAGAATGTTATGGTAGATTCCCAATATTTTACTCTGGCTTGAAAAAACACTGGAAAAAGACTTAAGGAGGCAAAAAACAGCATCCATAAGGAAATAATTAACAACAAATTGGACTGGTACACTGCGAATAAAGCCGGAGGGATAAAGATATAACCCGCCAGTTCAACCGGTTTCCAGCCTCCCTTTCTAACTATGGCAAAATATTCTTTTACACCCAGGAGAGAAAGAAACAGGATGATGACGCCATACCAGTAATCTCCTAAATAGGCAAAAAAAAGAATTACAGGTATTCCAGCCAGCGCTGTCAGGGCTCTAGTTTTAAACACTCCATCACCATCCGTCCGCAAATTGTTAGGATATTTAAACTTTTTAGCAATTTCAAAGTAGAATGCTTTACGTTTCAGCGACTCTTTGTCTCAATATTCCCGAACCGCCGTTCTCTTCCCTGGTAATCAAGAATTGCCTTTACAAAATGTTCTCGTGTAAAATCAGGCCATAATGTTTTTGTAAACCATAACTCCGTATAAGCAAGCTGCCAGAGCATAAAATTGCTAATCCTTACCTCCCCGCTGGGACGGATTAAAAGATCCGGGTCCGGGAAGTCAGCTGTATAAAGATGCCTGGCCAGCGCCTCTTCAGTAATATCTTCTTCAGAATACCGGCCTTCTCGGAGAAGAGAAAGAACATTTTTACAGGCTCTGACAATTTCGGACCGGCCGCCATAATTCACAGCAAAGTTTAAAACCATCCCGGTATTATTGCCGGTCTTTGTCAGCGCATTTTCAATTGCCCTCCGCGTTCTTTCCGGAAGCCGGCAGAGGTCACCCATGGTCTGAATTTTAATATTTTTTTTCATTAAGTTTCCCAGCTCTTTGAAAAGATATTCCTCAGGCAAACTCATCAAGAAGTCAACTTCTAAAGGCGGCCTTTTCCAATTCTCTGTAGAAAAAGCATAAAGAGATAAGACTCCAATTCCCAGTTCATGGGCACAGGCAACAATCTGTTTCAGGGTGTCCACACCTTTTTTATGTCCGACAATTCTCGGCAGACCCCGTTTTTTGGCCCATCTGCCGTTTCCATCCATGATAATTGCTATATGAAAGGGAAGATCGTTTTTTTTAATCCGGTCGAAAAGATCGTTCCTTAATACTTTTCCCTTATCTTGCATCTGATCACCTTCGAGTATAAATATATCCCCCATTGGGGGGATAGCACGCTAAACCTGCTTCATTTTTCGGCCGCAATAATAAGCTCGATTATATTGTCCCCGATCTCAGTTTGTTTCAAAACACGATAATAAGTGGAAGAGAGGTGACGGCTGCCGTCCCCTTGTCTCCAGGAAGGAGCAGTCTTTTTTATTAAAAAATCCAGATTCATTTTTTTTAAGATACTTATCGCTTCATCAAGCGGATAAGCAGTTAAATCAGGAACCTTCTCCTTCATACTTTGACTCCGTTTTTAATTATACTTCCATGATCTCTTTTTCTTTTGTTTCCAGAACCTTATCAATCTCTTCAATATTTTTTTTGGTTATATCATTAATTTCTCCCTGAGCAATCCTCAGTTCATCTTCGGTAATCCGGCTTGCTTTTTCCTCCGCTTTCAGCGAATCATTGGCTTCTCTGCGAACATTGCGTACCGCCACTTTACTCTCCTCGGCCTTTTTGCGGATCACCTTGACCAGCTCTTTTCTTCTCTCTTCCGTAAGCTGAGGAATTGTCAGTCTGATCACGCTTCCGTCACTATTTGGCGTTAATCCAAGATCGGATTTTAGAATCGCTTTTTCAATCTCGCCAACAATATTTTTATCCCAGGGTTGAATAACCAGAAGCCTGGCTTCCGGAGCCGTGACAGTTGCCAGTTGGTTTATCGGCGTTGCAGTATTATAGTAATTAACAGAAATTTTATCGAGTAGCGAAGGAAGTGCCCTGCCGGCCCTGACATGACCAAACTCTTTCCGAAGAACTTCAATACATTTGTTCATTTTAGAATCCGCATTTTCTAAAATTTCATCCATTACTATTTTCACTCCTTACAATAGTCCCAATTTTTTCACCCATAATCGCCCTTTTAATATTACCTTCCTGATTCAGGCCAAAGACAATCAGGGTAATGTTATTATCCCGGCATAAAGAAGCCGCGGTTGAATCCATAACGCCTAAATCCCATTTAATTACATCAATATAATCCAATTCGGTAAATTTAGTCGCCTGAGGATTAGTAAGGGGATCCATGTTATAAACAGCATCGACTTTTCCTTTAGCCAGCAGTATAACTTCGGCTTCGATTTCTGCAGCCCTCAAAGCCGCGGCAGTATCCGTAGAGAAAAAAGGATTTCCTGTTCCGCCGGCAAAAATAACAACCCTTCCCTTTTCCAGATGCCTGATCGCCCTTCTGCGGATATAGGGTTCTGCTACCTGCTTCATATCAATGGCTGACTGCACTCTGGTATCCACTTCGAGTCCTTCCAGTGCATCCTGTAAGGCAAGGGCATTAAGTACTGTAGCCAGCATACCCATATAGTCGGCCGTCGCCCGATCCATTCCTCTCGCTCCGGCTGGGGCTCCCCTCCAAATATTGCCTCCTCCAACTACTATGGCTATTTGTACATTATACTTTTTAACGTCTTTAATCTGCTCGGCAATATTTTTTATTACTTCATGGTTGATACCATAACCCCTTGTTCCGGCCAGAGCTTCGCCGCTAAGTTTTAAGACCACTCTTTTATAAACAGATAATGTCATTACTAACCTCCAGACTGACCGACATTTTTTTTAACGTTTTCAAGGTTTTCTCACTTACTTCTGAGTAGTTAATATTTCCCTTTTTGATTACATCAATGCATTAAGCCTTGAATGCAAAAACCTTGAACTCTCACTTATGCCGCTTTCATCCTTAAACACAGTATTAATTTTATTCACCATTAAAGCACAAAAATCCTTCCGGCCAAAATTTGTATATAAATTTATTCCAGTGAAAAAAGATAATAATAAAGTGGTTGGCCTCCATAATGGAGCTCTACCTCCAAAGAAGGATAATCTGCCGATATTCTTTCAACAAGTTGATCTGCCTGGGAAGGAGTTACTTCCCGGCCGTGAAAAAGCGTAAGAAGTTCCTCCTCGCCGGTTAGCATTGCTCCGATGAGCTTTTCCGTTGTCCCGTTTATGGTTTCCCCTTGAACAAGCAGCTCTCCATCAGAAAGTCCGATAATATTGTTTTTCTTCACGCTGATATTGCTTATCCGCGCATCCCTGACAGCAAAAGTTATCTCTCCTGTTTTCACCTGTCGGGCTCTTTTACACATTTCGGTATGATTATGGGAGAGTGAAAGATTCCGGTCAAAAGCCAGCAGGGCGGCAAGTCCCTGCGGCAGACTTCTGGTATCGACCACTACAACTTCTTT
>CAYQQF010000028.1:0-14075 GCA_964419485.1 uncultured Dethiobacter sp. | reverse complement strand
GCAACCCTTGCAGTAATCCATTTGGATTTCATAGACCCCGTTTTTGCACTCCACAGCCAGATCCGGACAAAAAGCCCAGCAGACACCACAACTATTGCAGCTTCCGCAACTAAAACAGCGCGCTGCTTCCTGCTCGGGGACTTCTAAGACTCCCCGGCGCGGGTAAAGATAAGGATTCAGTGTGTCAAAGGACACCGGATTCCCTTTATCTTCAAGGGCCGGGGCTGGCAGCGTAAGCGATGCCAGCTCTGCAGGCTTAAAAAGCATTTCAGCCAGCTTTAAGGCAGCCCGGCGGCCGCTAAAAATTGCCGCGGCAATGTTGGAAGGACCCGTCACGGCATCACCGGCGGCAAAAATACGGTGCCCGACTTCAAGAACAGCCGTATCCCCTTGAGCTGTTTCCGGCAAGGAGACAAGTTCGGGCAGGCTGCTATGCTGTCCTGTCGCCCCGATGACCATTTGACATTCCATCGTAAAATTTGAACCGGGGATCCCGTGTATCTCTTCTCCTCGCTGAGAAGGTTGGACACGGGATAAAGTTACTTTCTCAACACTGCTGTTACCGTGGATCTCTTCCAGAAGCACATTAAAAAGAAACTTAACCCCTGCCTCCCTGGCTGCTTTGATCTCCTCCGGATGAGCAGGCATTGCTTCCTCGCTGCGGCGGTAAACGAGGAGTACCTCTTTTGCCCCGCTGAGTCTGGCCGCACACGCCGCGTCTACCGCTGCATTCCCGCCGCCAATGACAAGTACGGCCCCGGAAACAGCCGGAGGCGCCTTCAGGTTTACCTCTTTTAAAAAATCAATAGCCCCGCGAACCCCGCCCAGGTTATGGCCCGGCACATCCGGAGGATTAATTTTCCCGGCTCCCACCGCCAGCAGGAGTGCTTCACAGTCTGCCGTCATCTCTTCAAGAAAAAAATCCTTTCCCGCCTCCAGGCCTGTCCTGATGACAATTCCTTCCTCCTGCAATATCTGCAGTTCTTTTTCCAGGACGGCCCTGGGAAGCCGGTAGCGAGGAATACCCGTAGCAAGAAGGCCTCCGGCCACAGGCTCTTTTTCCAGCACGGTTACCTGTACACCCATCCTGTTCAGATAATAGGCACTGCTTAATCCGGCGGGACCCGACCCGACAATAACCACCCGGGCAGATTTCTTTTTCTTTTGAATCCCGTCAGACCCGGAAGGCCGATAGTTTTTCTGCCGCCAGAGCCCCAGAGCCTTCTCGATTTGGCGAACGGCAACCGGTTCATCCCACTCTCCCCTGCTGCACTTGCTGCGGCAAAACTGGTAGCAGACGTACCCTGTGAGCGCCGGAAAAGGATTAAACTTTTCCATCACCTGCCATGCCTGCTCCCAATTTCCCTTTTTTATTTTTTCCATCCACAAAGGGACTGCGCTCTCCAACGGGCAGAGTGCCTGACACGGCGATATTTTCTCTTTACGGACCGGAGTTAAAAATCTCCACGACCCGGTTTTATTAACCAGCGTAGGAACCGTTTCTATAACAGGAGAAAGAGGAAAAGGGTTCTTACCCGCTAATTGCATCCTCATTCTTTACCTCCTTTACCTCGTGATATCCTCGTCCGGCTGCAAGGAGATTTTTCTCTAACTGAGATATTTTTCCTTGTAAACATTCCTCCAGAACATGAAAAGGCGCCAGCCCGAGGATTTTTACCAGGGCTCCGAGCATGACGCTGCCGACCAGAGGCATCCCCGAAGAGACCAGGCCGGCACTCGCGGCGATCCTGGAAGCATCGACAGTATAAAGCCCGCCGTCTCCTCTTTCTTTGAACCTGGAAATATGTCTGTTAGCGGCATTAACGAGCATAATACCTTCTTTCTTTTTCAAGCCCTCCCAGAGTGGTTCCCCGGGAAGTTCCGGGTCAAAAACTACCACGCAATCCGGTTCGTAAATATGACAGCGGGGCATGAGAAAAGAACGGCTGTAACGCAGAAAAGCGATAACCGGAGCCCCCCGCCTTTCAGCTCCAAATAGCGGAAAAGCCTGCGGATAATAGCCCATACGAAAGGCAACTTCCGCCGCCAATGTTGCCGAGAGCACTGCACCCTGTCCCCCCCGGCCATGCAAACGGATTTCAACCAGTTTTTTGCTGTACATACATGTTCTCCTTATGAATATTAAAAATATTCCGTTAAAACGAGAAAAATAACTAAACCTTTTTAAATACCAAAAATCTACCAGGCCAGTTTCCAATTATTATAACACAAAAAAGAATCTGGGAAACAAAAAAAATATTTACCAGAAACAGTACTCTTTTTTACGTTCTTTACGATATAGTACAAAAGGTGGGATGCTTTTCCCTAAGCGCCCACCTTTTGTTAAAAAACGACCTTAAAAACTTAGGAAGAAAAATGGTTAAAATTACAATATTGTACCTGTGCTCTTTTCTTTCCTGTGCTTCTTCTCATTTTTTCTCCTGAGATAAACAATTGCTTTCCATAAAAGCACTCCCAAAACAGCAAGGGGGAGAAGAAATGGCAGGGAAGCAAGAACAGCCAGCACCATCCCGGTCAGGCCTTTAATCATCCGGTTGGTATTCAGGGAGAAACGTTCAGCCAGATCTTCTCCAAAAGTGCTGAATTCATCGACTACGGCATACTCCCGGGGATCTTTTTCTTCCAGAGAGATAAAAATAGAGGAAAAATTAACCCTCTCCCGGAGATATTTAAACTCACCCTGCATGGACTCCAGGTCCCCGCGTATTCTCGTCAGCTCTTTTTCTATTTGCAAAATCTCCTCAATGTCCTTTGCTCTTTCCAGTAGCTCCCGGATCCTCTGCTCCTGGGCCTGTAAATTTCCAATACGGGCTTCCAGGTCGATATATTCCATGGTAACATCACTTGCAGATTCCTCTATGTTTTTTATCTCGCCCAATTCCTGCAGCATAAGCATTACCTGAGAATATTTATCTTCGGGTACCCTGAGGGAAACCTGCCCCATCCGGCGTTCGCTGGTCAGGTCATAAAAGTTCAGGGAAACAATATATCCGCCCGCCTGCTCAACTCCGGCCCTGATTGACTCAGCGGCTTCCTCTAGATCCGTAATCTCCAGGGTAAGCCTGGCACTCTGCACCATATAACGCCTTTCGCCGCTATTCCCAGGCAGGCTTTCTTCCGTCCGCCCCGAAACACTGTCCTGGCCATCAAAGTCAATCCCGTTCCCCAGAGAACTCTGGGAATATGACGGGGCGCTTGCTTCCATAGCAGGTTGCTCTGCGGGTGCGGGAGAACCAATTTCACCTTTATCCCTAGCTGCTCCGGGCATGCTATCGGAAGATGCGCAGCCGGTAATCCCTGCTACAATTAAAACAATCATGAACAGGATGACAGCTTTCCCCGGAATACTTCTTCTTTGTCTATAGAACATCTTTTTTGCTCCTGCAGCAGGCCACAGGAGCTACCCCCTTTTACCATGGATTTTGGCAATGTCAAAACTTTCGGAATTCATTGCTGCCCGGAGCCGACTTTACTTTATCCTCTAATTCTCGACTGCCGGCTTTTGCTCAAATTCCTGAATAATTGCCGTTATACTAGTAACGTTGCTCGGGGAAAAAAGTTCCCCTTTTTAATAATCAAGCAGATGGTTTCCCTATCTTTCTATCTTTCCCGTTTTACTTTTTCCCCAGCTCTTGCATTTTGGAGAGAATTCCACTGATGGAATCACCAAAACAGGCAATTTCGTCCGGAGAAAGACTGGTAAGGACATATCTTTCTTCTTCAATGCCAACCTCATTTAACAGGTGTCTGACACGTTTTGCCCGCTGCCCGGCCCAATACATGGTCTCCCGGAAAGGGCAATCATTTTTTTCGTCTTCTGCGCAGCCAGCCGTGATAATACCGTCAATCCCCAGTTTAAAGGCCTTTAAAACATGGATCGTATCAATTTTGGAGATACAGGGAAATTTTACGACAGCCACGTTCTTTGGCTTGTTCTGCATAAAAACTTCGTTAAACTCCGGAAGGGCAAAAGCTCCCAACCCGCAGGTCAGGACTAAAATCGCCGGGTCATCCCCGGCGGAGTCCAAATGTTTTTTAATTTCGGACTCCAGTTTTTCTTCCGCCTCGTCAATATATGGAGTCCGAAATTCTATCGCCAGGTTAGGACAGATGGTTAAACAAAGACCGCAGCCCTGACACTGGTGCTCCCGAATCATCAGGCCGCCTTTCTCATCAACAACCGGCACATTATAAGGGCAGGTCCGCAGGCAGGCCAGGCAATCGACACATTTTTCCACAATCCTCTTCGCCCCGCCGGCGCATCCCAGGCAGCGCCGGCTCTCCCAGACCGCCATGGCCATGGTATAACCTTTTTCCACGGGCAGAAAATCTCTGATGCGCTCCTTTACAGCAAGCATGGGGATCTTTTGGCGGGGGATCTTCTTCACATTAACAATCACGCCGGGTTCCAGTTCAGGAAGAGGCTCTTCCTGCTCCACCATGGAACAAACATCTGTTTTTCCTTCCAGGTAAGCGGCAACTGCCTTTGCAGCCGACCTTCCATTCGCCATGGCTTCTACAGCCGTGCCAGGACCCGCCACGATCTCCCCGCAGGCAAATATCCCTTCCGCAGAAGTTTTCATGGTAGCAGCGTCGAAGTCCAGGCAACCCAGCCGGTCATCCACCGGGACTCCGGCTCTGCGCACAGCTTCCAGATTACCCGACTGCCCGATAGAAAAGATAACTGTATCTCCAGGAATGAAATTTTTCTTATATTCATTAAAACAGGGGCTAAATGTTTTCCGGTCGTCAAAAACAGAGGTGCACTCATGAACATCCAGGCCGGTAATTTTTCCATTTTCGATCCTGATCCCTGCAGGACCCCAGGAACAGTTTAACTCCACGCCCTCCTCCCGGGCTTCTTCGATCTCCCGGGAGAAGGCGGGCATTTCTTCTTCGGACTCAAGGCAGACCAGCCGGACCTTGACGGCTCCACAGCGAACCGCAGTGCGGGCCACGTCAATCGCCACATTGCCGCCGCCTATGACAATAGCCTCACGGCCGTCAAGGCTGAATCCTTCCCGCCTGGAAGCTTTTAAAAATGGAAGTGCCATAAGAACATCTTTGTGATCGGCTCCGGGAATAGAAAGATTACGGCTTTCAGTAAGGCCCAGAGCCACAAGAATGGCTTTAAACCCGTCTTTTCTCAGCTCTTCAACTTTAAAATCCGTCCCAAACTCAACACCCGTTTTAAACTCTATTCCCAATTTTTCCAGGATATTAATATCCCGGTCAATAGTTTCATCGGGAAGACGGTACAGGGGAATAAGATTGCGGAGAGCACCTCCCGCGAGAGCTTCCCGCTCAAAAACAGTAACGGAACAACCCCGCATAACCAGGTCAAAAGCCGCCATCATCCCCGCCGGTCCGGAACCGACAATAGCAACTTTTTTACGGGGATCTGCCGGCGGAGCCTGGTAAGACGCCTCTCCGTATTCCACCGCCGCCCGCTTCAAAGCTCTGATGGAGAGAGGCTCATCAACATTTTGACGGCGACATGCTTCTTCACAGTGATGGGCGCAAATGGTCCCACAAATAGAAGCAAGCGGGTTATTTTTCCTGATAACCTCCAGAGAACGGCTAAATTCACCGGCAGCAATCAGGCGGATATATTCCCGGACATCCTGGTGTATGGGACAACACGCCTGACAGGGGGGTAAACCGGGAGAACATTCTTTCCTATGATTGCTGCTCTTCAACATTCTCAAACTCCTTTAAAATATGCGAATAAAGACCACTTAAACAAATTCTCTTTTTTTGGATTACTTCCTGCTTCTTGCCGGATTTATCGCGAGTAATAAAGGAATTTGCGGGCGAGAAGAGAAGATATTGTATTAAATTAGCCGAAGTAAGCAAAGACAGCAGAGCAGAAAAACCGAATTTTTTTGCATACCAAATTCTCTAAATATCTGAATAAGAAAGGGGGTTCAGGCTTGCTTAGAAAAAGCCGGCCTGTCTGAAATGATTATATTACCTTATAAAGGCAAAATACCGCGAGTGTCAAGCAACGCTTTTATTGCCCCCACTGCTACTCTCATCGGAGATGTAACAGTTGAAGAAGGCGCCAGTATCTGGTTCGGTGCGGTCCTGCGGGGAGACTTTGGTGCCATTGTGGTAAAAAAAGGAGCCAGTATCCAGGATAATGCGGTGGTTCACATGCAGAAAGGGAGCACTGCTACAATCGGTGAAAATGCTACTATCGGCCACGGAGCCATTTTGCATGATTGCACTATCGGCAAACGAGCCGTTGTGGGAATTAATGCAGTCGTTCTTGATTGTGCCAACGTGGGGGAAGAAGCCATCATTGCAGCAGGAAGCGTCGTGGGCGACAATGCTGTCATTCCCCCCCGGCACCTGGCCGCGGGAGTCCCGGCTAAAGTAAGAAAAGAAATATCCGGAACTTCCCTCTGGTATGTGCAGACTGGATACAAGACTTACCATGAACTGCGGGATGAATACCTGAAACAGGGAATCGGAGTAGTACCCGGAGAAAAATTATAACAATTTATCCTTTAAGCACTGAATAAACAGGTCTACCAGAAACGGATCAAACTGACTGCCTTTGCATCTTTTCAGCTCAAAAAGCGCTTCCTTGTGAGAGCAGGGTTCCCGGTAAGGACGTTTGCTGATCATAGCGTCGTACGCATCTACGATCGCCAGAATTCGACTGCAAATATGAATCTTTTCCCCTTTTAATCCCCGGGGATATCCGTTACCGTTCCACCATTCATGGTGCTGCAGGATCAATTCCGCGATATGAGCAAGTTCAGGGGAAGTGCTGGCAATACGAAAACCGATTTCACTGTGTTTTTTCATCTGCTCCCATTCCTGTGAAGTCAGTTTTCCCGGTTTAAACAAGATGCTGTCGGGGATCCCTACTTTTCCGATATCGTGAACCTGCGAAAGCAAGATGAGGTCGTTTAACTCGTGTACTTGAAGACCGGCAGCTTCCCCGAGCAAGGCGACCATTTCCTGCAGCCGGGCCGCGTGCCCCCCGGTAATAAAATCCCTTTCTGCAAGCGTGGCCATAAGAGCCCGGACAATCGTGCTCCTGGCACCTGCACTGCGTTTTAATTTATCCCGGTACATATTGTTATCCGCTTCACGAAACACGTCTGCCGGAGACTGTGAGTCAGCACCGGAGGTTGCCACTCCGGTAGAAAGGCTGAGAGGGATTTTCGCCAGCCGGCGGTTATATTTCTCTGCTATTTCGAGGATTTTACGGCGATACTTTTCGGCATCCTCTGGAGAGCTTGCCGGCAAAATCACGGCAAATTCATCCCCTCCAACCCGGGCGACAACATCTCCGTCCTGAAAGGGCTCCTTGACAATATTCCCCGCAGCTTTCAGAAGCTCGTCCCCTGTGTTATGCCCCAGAGTATCATTTATTAGTTTTAAACCGTCAATGTCAACGGTAATCACGCTAACAGGGAAAAAATCCTTTTTATCAAGCCTGGATAGTATCTCCTCAAAAAAGAAACGGTTATAAAGACCCGTCAGACGATCATATTTATGCAGGTACTCGACCTTTTTTTGGGCCTCTTCCAGCAAATCCTCAGCCTTTCTTCTTTTCGTAATATCCCGGGCAAATCCACGCAGCCCATTGATCTTACCTCGATAATCCCTGACAGGCAATAAGGAAGTTTCCATAAAGCGAAGCCCGTTTCTCGCCTTTACAGTACATACTAATTCCTTAATCCCGACACCTGTCTGCAAAACTTTTTTGCCGCTTTTGACGAACCCTTCCCGGTCTGCTAATAGATCCTCGAATTTCTTCTCCAATAATTCACCTTTTGGAAGTCCCAGCATCACGCCAAAGGCCTGGTTTAAAAAAGTAAAGCGGCCCTTTGAATCCAGTTCATAGTAACCTTCTTCAATGTTTTCCACAATTTCCAGATATCTCTCTTCTGAAAAACGAAGCTTCTCTTCGATCCTCTTGCGTGACAGGATATCACCAATACCATCCAGAACTGCAGGAAGCAGCCTTTTGTTTTCGGAAGTATTCAAGTTTCCTCCGGGAGGGCTCAATAAAAGGCAGTAACCGGTACAATGGTTAAATTCTTTCAGGGGTACCGCCAACCAGTTGACGGGGGGATTTCCACAAACCCCGGGGAAAAAATCTTTTCCCGCAGAGCGGTCGAGATGCTGAATTATTTCCCTGCCAAGATGTTCATTAAAGCCGCTACTGCAGACCTCCAGGTTGAGGCCGTTTTCTTCAAAGAGATACATCCCTCCTTCTAAAGCTCCGGAGACCGATAGAAAGATTTCCAGGGAAAAGGATAAAAAACTATTAATAGAGATAGCGGTTTCGTCGGAATAAGCTATCTGGTTCAAAACTTCAAGCTCTCTGTTGCGCGCCAGAAGTTCTCTTTCTATTTTTTCCTGCATGGTAATATCCCGGGCTACCGCTTCAACGGCAATCAGGCTGCTCTCTTCCCGGTAAACAGGGATCAACCACAATTCCGTGCTGACCAGATATCCTTCTCTATGTTTCCAGCGAACCCTGTGCGGACCACGGGAAATTTCTCCCTGTTGAAGCTGTTCCTGCAGCCGGTCCATCTTTTCTCTGTCTTCCTGGTAAACCAGTGAGAGCCAAAAAGTGGGATCAGCTCTGTGCATCTCTCCATCGTACCCGGCAATAGCCACGGCAATGGGAGCAAAATAGCTAAAACCATCTTTTACCGGCATACGAATATTCAAACTGGATTTTCTTGTATCCAACTAAAAAGCACTCCTTTGCCATCATTGAACAGAATTACCGGTATACTAGACCAGCTTTTCAATATAAATAAACCGGTCTTTAGCAAGGTCCAGAAGCTTCTCACCGATCCCGTCCTTTTCCTTAACACGAATAATTGGTCTGTGAGGAATATGTTTATGAATACCCATAACAATACCGCTTTCACCAGTATTTAAAAGGACACGAGAACCAATAGGAAGAAAAGAAAGATTATGAATAAAAGTTCTTAGCAGTTTCTTATCGAACAGGAGGGAATTCTGCCAGAGAAATTCCAGCCCCTGGTGGTAGGAGTGTGCTTTGCGGTAGGCCCTTTCGCTCGTGTAAGCATCATATACATCTGTAATAGCGAGAATTTTACTCCACAAATGCAGCTCGTCTTCTTTTAAGCCATGAGGATAACCGCTCCCGTCCGCCCTCTCGTGATGTTGCAGCACCGCCACAAGACTTTGCCTGTCTACCTGTTCAAGATTCGCCAAGCGGAAAAAACTATACAGGCTGTGTTCCTTTACCTTATTAAATTCCACTTCAGTAAGCAGGCCTTTTTTATTCCAAATCTCGGCGGGAATATCCAGCTTTCCTATATCGTGCATCATCCCTGCCAAAGCAATTTCTCTGAGAACGGTTTCCTTTAATCCTATAAGCCTGCCCAGAAAAACACTGTACACGGAAACATTGACGGCATGACAAAAGATACTATTGTCGCTCCTTTTTAGCAGAGCAGCATAGACCATCATCTCCGGGTGGATCAAGAGCTTTCTTACCAAATGGTCAATCACAGCATAAAGTTCGTGTAGATGGGGCTTTATTTTTCTGCTGCTGTAAATTTTATTCAGCGCCAGGCAAGCCTGAACGTATATTTCCCTGGCCTCCCGGTCCACAAATTCAGGAGGGAAATTTTTAAAATCTCCCTCCTCATAACCCGCAGCCTCATCTGCCCTGGAACTTCCTTCTTCTTCAAAGAAGGGCGGCTTGGATGCTAAAGCACTCTCTGCAAGCTCTATCTCCTCGAAATAATTATATACATAACAATACATCTCCGGTTTATTCTTTTGCAAAGAACTTAGAAGAACATCCCTCAGGACCGTTCCCTTCTTTAGCAGCAAAACCCCCGTTTGAGGACAATAAATATCACACATCAGAACCATGCCCTGTTTTAGCTCTTTAACTTTTAGCTTTTCCCCCTGCATGCGCGGCTCCCAAAAATAATATTTTTTTACCGATTATTCTCTTTTCAGCATAATAATAGTCTTTTCTACAAAAATCCAAAATTTCCTTTCTTATCTTAATTGACTGAACATTTTTTTAATAAAAGTACCGGCAGGTAAGCCTTCCGGTATCTTTATACTTTGCAGGAGTGCTACTCGCTCCGTAATTTATCCAGGAGATAATGCCGCAAAAGAGTAAGGGCCGCCTGTGAAGCTCGCTCCTTAATTTCCACCCGGCTTCCCCAAAGCTGATACTTGCGTGTCAGGCTAAAGTTTTCCGCCTGCAGGGAGATATAAATCAGCCCGACAGGTTTTTGCGGGGTCTCCCCTCCGGGACCGGCAATACCGGTAGTACTTAAACCGATATCCGCCCCGCAAACCCGGCGAACACCTGCAGCCATCTGGGCCGCCACTTCAGCGCTGACTGCACCTTGTGCGGAGATTACGTCAGGCTCAACCCCCAATAAACGGATCTTCGCTTCATTACTGTATGTAACCAGACCTGCAAGAAGATATTCAGAACTTCCAGGAATATTTGTCAGGCGATGAGTTAAAAGCCCGCCGCTGCAGGATTCTGCTACGGCTACAGTTTTCCCCGCGGCTTTGAGCTGGCGCGCTACGGCCAGTTCCAGGGTATCCTCATCCTCCCCATAAACATAATCCCCAAGAACAGCCTTGATTTCCGCCGCTTTCCTGGCCAGGAGATCCTGCACTTCTTCGGGAGTGTGACCATGGGCAGTCAGGCGCAGATGGGCTTCCGCTCCTTTGGCAAGTGGAGCAATGGTTGGATTATCCTGTGCATCCAGAATATCCTTAATTGTATCTACCAGTAAGGACTCTCCCAGTCCAATGACGTGCAAGGTTCTGGACCGCAGCACCGCAAGATCCCCGCTTGCTTCCAGCTTTTTTTTAAGGAGGGAAACAACCTGCTTCCTGAACATGGGGAGCATCTCTCTGGGGGGACCGGGAAGCAGCACAAAAGTGTGCGGGTCTTTTTCCAGGTAAATCCCCGGAGCAGTACCCCTGTCATTGGGCAGCATCAACGCCCCCCGCGGGATCATGGCCTGCCGAAGGTTGTTCTCGGTAAAAGGCCGTTTAAAACGGCTAAAAAATTCCAGCAGTTTCTTTTCCCATTCCTCGTTTTTTTCCATGGGGATACCGAGCACCCGGGCCACTGTATCCCGTGTCAAATCGTCATCAGTGGGTCCCAGCCCTCCGCATAGGACAACCAGATCCACCCTGTCCATAGCCCGCCTGACAACCTCAGTCAACCTTTCCTCGTTGTCTCCCACCACCGTCTGATAATAGACGCCCACTCCCAGGGAGAGGAGCTCCCTGGCAATATCCCTGGCATTGGTATTGGTCGTCTGCCCCATAAGAAGTTCAGTGCCAACAGCGATTATTTCACAACGCAATTATTTAACCTCCCTTTCTTCCTCTATAATATTAATAACGTAAAACCGTCAAGAGCACAACTAGATATATCGAAACAAATAAAAAGCCCTCCGCAATAAGGAGGTGGAAATTGAACACAGTTCTCGCTTAAGTTTCCCATGATCTTCCTACAATAAACAAACCGGCCCATTAGCCGGCTATTTTTTTAAAAAAAATCTCAAAACTGATTATTATTTTAAACCCAACCTCTTAACCTCATAGCAGCTTCCACTCTTTTCACGGCAACGACATAAGCAGCTTTCCGCATGTTGATTTTATACTGTTGAGAAGTTTGCAGCACCTCATGATAGGCTGCGGTCATTTTTTTATCCAGGCGTTTATGGACTTCCTCTTCTTCCCAGTAAAACATGGAAAGATTTTGAACCATCTCAAAATATGAAACAGTAACTCCACCTGCATTGCAGAGAAAATCAGGAATAACATGAACATCATTGCTGTACAGTATATCATCAGCATCCGGAGTAGTCGGACCGTTGGAAAATTCAGCTACAATAGATGCTTTAATATTTCCGGCATTTTTCAGGTGAATGGAATTTTCAAGAGCAGCAGGACAAAGCACATCTACGTCCAATTCCAGCAAATCTTCCTGAGATATTTTTTCTGCCCCGGGGAAACCGAGAACAGACCCTGTACTTAACTTATGTTCGTAGATCTGCTGAGTATTTAACCCTTCCGGGTTGTAAATTGCCCCACTGCTGTCACTGATGGCTACAACCCTGGATCCGAATAATTCTCCGGCCAGGCGGGCCGTATGATATCCGGCATTGCCATAGCCCTGGACGGCCAGCGTAGCTTTGCCCAAATCAATACCGCGTCCTTTGGCTGCCTCACGCAAAGCATACAAACCTCCTCTGGCTGTTGCATCACCCCTGCCGGCCGAACCTCCAAGTCCCAGGGGCTTCCCCGTGATAACCCCAAACTGATTTTTCCCTTGAATTTTGGAATATTCGTCCATCATCCAGGCCATAACCTGAGGATTTGTATAAACATCTGGAGCGGGAATATCTGTTTCCGGACCGACAAATTGCCACAGCTTATCAATATAACCCCTGCTTAAACGCTCCAGTTCTCCTTTGGACATCTCTTTGGGATTGCAGATAACGCCTCCTTTTCCACCACCAAGAGGTAAATTAAGAAGGGCACATTTCCAGGTCATCCAGGTAGCAAGAGCCTTTACCGTATCAATATTTTCTTCGGGATGGAAACGGATACCACCTTTGGCCGGTCCAAGGGCATCATTATGTATTACCCGAAAGCCCTTAAATACTTTAACTGTACCATCATCCATACGCACCGGTATGGAAACATGGATCTCCCGTACAGGCTCGCGAATAATCGCGTGAATTCCCGGATCCAGATTAAGAATGCCGGCACAATTATCACACTGTTTTTGCGCTATTTCAAAAGGGTTTTGAAAAGTATTTTCATTTATTCCTACATGCTGCATCTGCCCAGCACCTCCATTTCTTGCAGAAAAATAAACATTTTTAAATAGCGTAATTGTTTTCGTATGGTGGAAAGCATGTTTTAATTATAAAATACAGCTGCTAAATATGTCAACAAAAAAATTGACCGGCCAGACATTATTCTTTTTTGGGAGAAAGAAAAAAAAACCGGAAACAATCCGGTTTCTAGTAATTATCAATTAAAATTTTTCAGGTAAGATTTACTTTATTTTATATCCCATTTTTTTAGAAATACTCAAGGCAGTAGAGGTAATAATATCAACCAGCTCATTTTTCATATAATATGTTGTAATACGAGTGCTTGGGCCGGAAATACTTATACTGGCAATAACTTTTCCTTCATAATTAAAAATGGGAGCAGCGATACAGCGCACATGTTCTTCTCTCTCCCCCCAGTCAAGAGCGTAGCCTTCCTTTCTGATGCGCTGAAGTTCTTTTTTAAAGTGCTTGTGATCAGCAATGGTTTCGTTTGTAAACTTCACCAATTCAATCTGGCCAATAATCTCATCGATTTTTTTTTCCGGGTAAAAGGCCAGTAGCACCTTGCCGGAAGCAGTACAATGCACCGGTCCACGGTTCCCAACTTGAGCAAACATCCTGACAATAATAAGGTTTTTGGATTCGACCTGATCAATATAAACCACCTCAGTTTCATCAAGGACCGCAAGATTCGCAGTTTCGTTGCATTTTTCCACCAGCTCTTCCAGATAGGGCCTGCATATTGTCCGTATATCGGAAAGGTTCAAAACGGAATTACCAATTTCCAATAGTCTTAAACCAAGCTTGTACTTATTGTCTTCCGGACCCTGGTCTACATAACCCCTGTAACAAAGCGTGGCCAGAAGACGGTGCACTGTGCTGATTTTTAGATTGACTTTCTCAGCCAGCTCCGTTACTGATATTGGAGCCCCTTCCTCAGCCATAACTTCCAGGATATTTAAAGCTCTTTCCAGTGACTGAACATATTGTTTGCCTTCCTTTTCTTCCGTACCGTTACCGTTCATTTGATGCCCCTTAAAGTTTTAGTTGTCCTTTGCATATAATAAGGACATTATATACCAGTTTCTATCCGGTCGCAACACTAACCTGTTTGTCTCCCTTTTTTTAGGAAATATTTCTTTTGCTGTCAGGATTAAAATATGATAAAATATTTTAAAATGGGTGAAAAGGCAGGATCAAACAGGCTAA
>CAYQQF010000027.1:0-14234 GCA_964419485.1 uncultured Dethiobacter sp. | reverse complement strand
ATTTTATCTTCGGAAGGAGCTTCTTCCCGCACCTGGAGTTTATCCGCATCAGCCTGATCATGCCAATCCTGGAGCTTTTTTTCCAGAGACTTAACATCAGCAGAAAAGCTCTCCTGTTTATCTAAATTGCCGACCATTAGCTGAACCAGGTCGACCGCTTCAAAAAGCAAATTGACCAGCCCCGTCCCCATGCCAATCTCTCCCGAACGCAGCTTGTCCAGAAGACTTTCCATCTCATGAGTAAGTTCCATAATCAACTCGTAACCCATAGTCCCGGACATACCTTTTAAACTATGAGCCGCTCTAAACATCTCCGTCAAGTTTTCCACAGCCGTTGGGTCTTTCTCCAACTCCAACATGCAGTCGGTCATATTTTGAAGATACTCCTGGGCTTCCGCTAAAAAAAGATCCCGATACTCTTCCATTGCTCTCCTCCTTTCTTATTGAACTTATACAAGAGTAAAGTAATCACTCGCCTATAGTAACTTCTTCCAGAGATATAACCTCTTCTGTGGTCAGAATTTTTTCCAGGTTAAGGACTATCAGCAGCCGGTCAGCCACCTTGCCGACCCCCTCAATAAGGTCTGTGCGAGTACCGGCAACTCTGGCCGGAGGAGGCTGTATCGCCGAAGAGGAAAAACGCAGAACCTCTGTAACGGAATCGACAATCAAGCCTACGTTGCTCTCCTGTATTTCTACAATAATTATCCGGGTCTGCCCGTCCCTCTCTCCCAGAGGAAGTTCAAAACGTTTCCGTAAATCCACAACAGGGATCACTTCGCCCCGCAGGTTGATGACCCCCTCAATATAGTGAGCAGATTGAGGAAGGGGGGTAACCTGACTCATTTTTAAAACTTCCCGAACCTGTTGGATATCCACAGCAAATTCTTCCTTTTCCAGCTTAAAAACCACCATCTGGACTTCCGATACAGTTTCACTCATGTTGGTCACCTTTTATCACCCCTCTAATTATTTAAATTATTCAGAATTCTGAATTCTGAGTTCTGAACGTGTCAAAAATATACTTTAAAGAAAAAAACACTTTTAGTACTTGGGACGTACTATTGATGTAATTTTCACGCCGAATTGACCGTTTACCAGAACAACCTCCCCTGTTGCCACCAGGCGATCATGAGCAAAAATCTCCACCGGTTCGCCTGATAAACAGTCAAGGCTGACAATTTCACCAGGCAGCAGAGAAAAAATCTTTTTCAGCGGAACTCTGGTCTTACCAAGCACTGCCTGGATCTCCAGAGAAATATCCCGAATAAGGTTTAGTTTGGCATATTCGTCATCCTTTAACTGCATGGCAGTCTCTCCAGGGAAAGATACAACGGCCGCCTGTTCTTCCTCACCCGGAAAAAACAACTCTTTTTCCTCCTCCCCGGGTAGCCCGGCAGATGACTCAAATATTTTTACAGGTTGTTCGCTAACCATATCGTCTTCTTCACGGCTATGGCTTGGCCCAGGTAAATCCTCAAAATTTTCACCGGCAAACGAAGAAAGAAGGTCGGAAGTAATACTTTTGGCAAAATCCAGAGGAATCAACTGCAAAAGATCGCTGTCAATGAGCCCTTCGACCTCCATACGGAAAGCAATCTGTATCAGAGGAGCATTCTCATCATAGGAAACAATATCTAAATTTTCCTTTTGTAAATCTTTATAGACAATTTCCGGTGGAGATATATCGATCAAACGGTCCAAAAATTCGGACATGGCTGTGGCGGCATAACCCATCATCTGGTTCATGGCTTCGCTGACGGCAGAAATCTCCATCTCACCAAGCTCCTGCGGCCTTTCCGGAGGCTCCATCCCCATCATTAAACCAACAATAATAAGGGCATCTTCTTTTTTAATAACAAGGACATTATTCCCGTCTAATCCTTTAATAAAGTTGACCATAACAATAAGACAGGGAAGCGGATAATTGGCGCCGACCTCTTTCATGGTTGTCAGAGTTACCCGGGGAGCGGTAATATTAACTTTTTTGTTAATCAATTCAGATAGAGCCGTGGCGGAAGACCCCAGCGAAATATTCCCTACTTCAGCCAGGGCATCCTTTTGCATCTCACTCAGATTATCCCCTAACAAGTCCTGCTCCAAAACAACAGGCAAATCAGGTTCTCTAATAGTCTCTTCCCCGGACGCCGTCTCCTCTTCGCCAGCCACCATAGCCTGTAACAGAAAGGAGGTAATTTCCTTGGCGAACGGGAAAGGAATCACCTGTATCAACTTACTCTGTACAAGTTCTCCGATATCCAGTTGAAAAGATATTTGCAGGATTGGTTCTCCCGGATCTATCTGGTTGACCTGAACTATTTCTTCCTGAAGATTAACCAGGCTTAAATCCGGAGGGGAAATATCAACCTTGCGATCCAAAAAATCGGACATGGCTGTGGCGGCATAACCCATCATCTGGTTCATGGCCTCGCTGACGGCACTTAGCTCCATCTCCCCAACCGTTTTACGAACATCCCCGGGAGGAAGCCCCATCATTAAACCGGCGATCAGTGCTGCATCTTCCTCCTTGAGGATAAGAATACTTTCTCCCTTCAGCCCATCACGATAATTAACCCTGACGATGACACTGGGATGAAGATACTGTTCCGGAAGCTTCTCCATCGTTGTCAGAGAAAGTTTAGGAGTAGTAATCTGCACCCGCTGATCGAGTAATTGGGAAAGTGCCGTCGCAGATGAACCAAGCGATATATTCCCAATTTCCGCAATGGTATCTTGTTCCATATTGTTCAAAAATTCATCCAGCCGCGGGAGAGATGCAGCCGCAGGCTTAGAAACATTTTTTGCTTCCCTGACAGGTTCTTCCCCTTTTTTGAAGTCTTCTTGAGCAGAAGGATCCTGCCGGCTTAAGTCCATCTCCAAACCCTTTAGGAGTGGGCTCAAAATAGCCTGCAGAAAAGGAGAAGGTAAAAATTGCAGTAAATGTACCTTTTTATCCGGCTTAATTTCTATAGTAAAATTAAGTTCCACCCATAAGTCCGTTTCAGCAAAACCCAGGGCACTTAAATCCTTGTCTGCCGGGTTGATCTGTTCTGGCAAAGGCGGCTCCGGTTCCAGGGTAAGGCCGAGAAAACTTGCCAGGGAATTTGAATAAGAGCCGATGATAATACCCATAGCCTCATTAATAACACCGAGTTCGGGAAAATCCACTGTTTGAGCTGGATTATCCCCTTTTCCCAGCATTAAACTTGCCAGAAACGCAGCATCTTGCTCCGGCAAAAAAAGAAAGTTAACCCCCTCCAGGCCAGTCTTAAAAGCAATACGAACCAGTATCCCGCTTTTATTATGGCGCTCCTGCAAAACCGCAGTCGTCATTTCGCTAATTTCAGGAGGCGAAAACCGGACAACATTATCCAGCAAACTGGAAAGGGCTGTTGCAACTGAGCCCATGGAGACATTGCTCATTTCTATCAGGACATCTTTTTCCACGGGCTTTAAATTCATTATTATATCTTCCTCTCGGTCTGGACTGATTTAAAAAATAGTAGCATATCAGGAAAAATTCGGCATTAAAGACTAAAATCCTGCAAAGTACGCCCACAGGCTAAGAAGAAAACAAAAAAAATTGGAAATTTTCTTATCCCAGTTTGCGAATTCGTTCGATCGGGTTAAGAATATGCGTGATCTTGATGCCAAAATTCTCATCGACAACAACGACCTCACCCTTGGCAATAAGCTTGTTATTGATGAGAATATCCAGGGGTTCATTAATAAACCTGTCCAGTTCCAGGACAGCCCCCGGGCTGATTCTCCTGGCTTCCTGCAAATTTTTCCTGCTTTTTCCCAAATGGACGGAAAGTGTCAAAGAAAAATCCATAATCAGCTCTAAATTCGGGGAAGAATCTCCGCTAAAATCAGGTTCTTTCTCTTCTTTGGAGCTGTTCTTTTTAGGAGAAATATTGTGCGGTGTTTCATCCTTTATCCCCAGAAGAGCATTAATCTCATCCTGTGTTAATAAATTATCCGCCACTTTTTACTTCCTCCTTATCCATCCACTCTGTAATTTGTACAGCCAGATGCTGTCCGACAGTACCGGGTTGACCTTTTAATAACGGCTGGTTTTCAACCAGGATATCCAGGTCCTTTCCTTCGAATTGCGAAAGCTGGATAATATCCCCTTCGCGGAACTGCAGAAAATCATCCAGAGTTACGACAGTACGTCCGAGAATGGCGCTGAGTTCAACTTCGATTTCTCCTACCTGTTCCATGACTATCTTTTCGTTTAACCTGGACGACTCCCTGGTAGCCTGCTTGAACCAGTACTGGGAAGTCAGCCTGGGAATAATCTTTTCCAGTGTTATATATGGAAAACAAAGATTAATCAATCCTTCGTTCTCCTTAATCTGAGTAGTAAAAGTGAGCAGGATCACTGTTTCTGTTGAGGCAAACATCTGGTTGAACTGCGGATTTATATCCATCATTTCCACCCGGGGATTTAACTCTACGATATCCTCCCAGGTATAACGAAGGTTATCCAGCAGGTGAGAATTAATCTGCTTCATAACGGTAATTTCAATATCAGTAAATTCCCGAAGATATTTCGGAACCTGCCTCCCACCGCCAAAAACAATATCAATAATGGGAAAAACAAAAGAAGGATTTGTTTCCAGCAAGGAACTCCCCATTTCCTCGCTCATCTTAAAAACGGTCACCAGAGTGGGAACGGGAAGCGAAAAGACAAACTCCTCGTACGTTACCTGGCTTACCGAGGCCAGCTGGACCTGAACGGGAACCCGAAGGTAAGCAGCCAAAAAATTTGCCAGGCCGCGCGCATAATTTTCGTGAAGAAACTGCAGGGTGCGGATCTGCTCTTTGGAAAATTTACTGGGACGGCGAAAATCATAATTACGATATTCCGCCATTTCTTCTTCTTTTTCTTCTTCGTCAATTCCTCCGGTGCTTAGCGCATTGATCAGGGAATCAATTTCAGATTGAGACAGGATATCTTTGCCCAGTGCCTCCACCTCCTTTTTCTAACAAGATTATCATTATATTAACATAAATAAACAAAATTCTAAAGAAAGAACTGGAAAGAAAGTTAAAAAAACGTAACTTTAAGATTAAGAGAACAGGAGAAAAAAACAAACCCGGCCATTTAACCAGGTATTATGCGATAATTACCATATTCCCGCCTTTTCCTTCCTTTTATGACTGGATATTCAGGGTAAGAGCCCAGAGCTCATCTGCAGTAGTCATGGTGCGGGAAGAAGACTGCAGTGCCCTTTGCCCCCTGATAAGCGCCGTTACCTGCTGCGCAAGATCTACATTGGAGCTTTCCAGATAGCCCTGCTCCAACCGGCCAAAGCCATTATCTCCAGGAGTACCCGCCACTGGAGGCCCGCTGGCTTCCGAAGGAAAAAGAAGATTTTCCCCGATATGAGAAAGACTCTCCGTATTAATAAAACGGTAGAGAGAAATTTCACCCAGTTTAACCGCCCCGGCGGGCAGTCCTTCTTCCTCTGGCAAAAAGTATTCCTCTTCTTCTCCGGCTGCTAACGGATAAGCGAATATTGTCCCATCCGGGGAGATTGTCAGAGTTAAGAGATCAACCTCGTCTTCCCGCTCTTGTAAATATAAGCCGGGTTCGAGCCGTATCCCCCCTGGGAGAGTCAGATTGCCTTCGACATCCAGCGAAAAATTTCCGCCCCGCGTATAGGCATAACTGCCATCTGGCCGGACAACCCGGAAAAACCCTTCTCCCACGATAGCCATATCCAAAGATTTCCCGGTAAATGTCAAGCTCCCCTGTTCCATTAAAGGTATACTACTGGATACCGCACTTCCTCTGCCACTCTGTGGAGGCACCAGAGGATTCCCTGCCCTGGGCAAACGTCTCTGTGCAATCTCTCTGTAAGTAAGTTCCTGAAAGGAAACCTGCTTTTCCTTAAAAGCAACAGTATTAACATTTGCCACATTATGGGCGGTTATATCCAACAACTGCTGATGAGTCCGGATCCCTGAATAGCACTGGCCGATCGATTTCAGCATCACGCCTGCCTCCTATATTTATTTCTAGCCCAATGAACCCAGATCATTCGCCGCCCTGGAAAGCATACGATCATAAACCTGGGAAATTTTCTGAGCGGCTTCATAACAGCGCCGAACCTTGATCAGATCGGTCATCTGCCTGGTCATATCCGCATTGGACTCTTCCAGGGCACCCTGGAAGAGAGTATACGAATCCACCATCTGGGGGACAACGTCATCTTCGGTCCTAAAAAGATTATAACCGTCTTTCCACAGCGGAGCATCCTCGGCGAAGTTCACGACCTGAATCCGGTCAATAAATAAATCATCCTGGTAAATATTCCCTGAACTGTCGATCTCCGGGTATCCCATACCTAAAATAATAGTTCCGTTTTCGCCCATAACCGGAAACCCCTGGGAATTCACCAGCGTCCCATCTGCACTCAATTGCATGTGCCCGTCTCGGGTATAAGCCTCTCCCTGGGGAGTTTGGACAACAAAAAAACCCGGCTCCTGAAGAGCGATATCCAGAGGTCTTTCGGTCCGCCGCAACGCACCGGGAAGATGAATGAGAACCGTTTCTTCCACTGCGATATTCTCTGCGGCAATGCCGATAGGACCACTGGGAATCGCCTTTCCGCGCCCGGCCTTTTCCGTCCTGTAAAGCAGCACCTCAGGAAAAGTCCTTAACACAACCTCGCTTCTTTTAAAACCTGGGGTATTGAGATTGGAAAGATTATTGCTTATATTTTCCAGGCGAACCTGGTTTACCAGCATGGAACCCGCTGCATTATAAAGACCTCTCATAAAGCCACCCTTTTTAAAAAAATTTAGCTTACGTAATAATTATCGGCATCCAAAGTTTGAAGTTAACCCCGCATAGAACATTCGGACAGTTAACACCCATTTCTTCTGATCTTCATTCACGACAAACCCAAAAAGGTTTTTTCCCCAGGGAAAGAATCAGTTCTACTTCACCGCGTCCTAAATTTAAACGCCTGGCAATCTCGTCCGGAGAAAATCCCTCCTTATTAAGGTTGGAAACCTCCAGGGAGCGACCGGAGGTATGGAAACTTTCTTTTTCTTCCAGGTCCACAACAAATGATTTACTGGGAACAGGCGTTTTTTGCTTTGCAGCTGCCAGCAAATCCTGCAATTCACCGTCCATACGCTGCATTTTTGTAGAAAGGTCTTCCACCTTGCGGTGTAGTTCGTGAAGCATTACACGGCTGTCAGTACGCATGGACCTGTTTTCCAATCGCAGAAGACGCAGGAAAATTGTTTCAAGGGGGGGGTGCTCCCGGGAAAACCATCCGGCGATCAAAAGCCCTGCCAGGCTCCCCAGCACAACACCAAGCCAAACCATACCATTTTCCATCACTGCTTCACCCCTGTCCTTTGTTATATTCAGAACCGGCATTCTTCCGGCTCTCTAATCCTTGATATCATCAGGAATCCAAAAATCCGCTTTTCCGTAGATTTTCTTTCAACAAACGCAAAGTACGGGCGTGAATCTGTGAAACACGTGCTGTGGATACTTTTAATACCCCTCCAATCTCCTTAAGAGTAAGTTCCTCCTTGTAATAAAGGGCCAGGACCAGCTTTTCTCTCTGCGGAAGTTCTTCAATCGCCCTGGTCAGTGCTTCTCTCCACTCTTGTTTCTCTATTTTTTCCTCCGGTCTCATAAAAGGCCCATCGGAAGGGAAAATGTCTTCACGCTGTTCCCCGGAACTCGAAGGAGGGAAAAGAAGAGACTCCAGGGATATCAGGGAATAACTGTTGAGCTGAGAATATACCTGCTCAACTGCTTCTACAGACCACTGCAATTCGCCGGCCAGTTCCTGATTAGACGGCTCACGTCCCAAACGGTGGCTCAGTTTTTGTTCCGTATCCTGAAGTTCCCGGAGCCGCTTGTACAGTGAACGCGGCGACCAGCTGAGTTTTCTGAGTTCATCCAGCATGGCCCCACGAATACGCCAGGTAGCAAACGTTTTAAATCCTGCTTCGAATGTGGGATTGTATCTCTCTAAAGCTTCCAGCAAGCCGATAACTCCGCTCGCGATCAGATCGTCCTCATCTACCTGGGGCGGCAGCCCAATGGAAAGCCGTCCCGCTACTTGTTTTACCAGGGGTAAATGTTCCTGGATTAGAGTATCTCTCGCCTCCTTATCCCTTGTTTGGAGATATTTTTGCCAGAGTTCATCTGTCAATCTAGCTCCTCCTAACGTATTTTCTCCCTGGACCGGGTAAAAACAAATTGAATAATTTCTTCCTGAACCCGGGAGCTAATATCAATAAACTGGACACCATGCCTGAACCGAGTTGCTTTTTTATCGACAGCCGCAACCCGGATGACCTTCCCTTTGACAAGAACAGCTTTTTCTCGGCCCTTTCCTTCCAAAAAAAGGCGCATAACCACCAGCGACCCTGCAGGCACTTCCTGGGAGAAAACCATGAGCAGGCCTCCTCCGCTGAGGTCGGCAGCAATGCCTTTCCCCGGAGCCCCAAGAGAGTTAACCAGTTTCTCCAGGCGCTCCTCCAAATCCAGTCCTCCTGATTCCTCCTCTTTTTCCGCAGAGCTGTCTAGTGAGGAGAAATCTTCTTCCTGTAAAACCCAAAAGTGGAGATCTATAGCCACAGAAAGGCGAAAATATTCCCGGCGTTGTTTGCGATCGATCTCTTCTTCTTCCGGCCAGGAAATAAGATAAAGGGGCACTCTACCGCTATATTTTCGCCCGACAATCCTGCTTTTAAAAAAATAAACTGCGTTACCCAATACCAGCCGGAGGGTCCAGGCAGTACCTTCGTGCAACAAAAGCTGCTTTCGTTCTTTCATAGGGATTCCAATGGCAATAGAATCCGGATTTACTTCCTGGATAATGCTTTTATAATAAACGTCATTTTCCTGATCATATACTTCAACGAGCATATTTTCCCGCAAGGTCTTTCGCACTTTCCCTCACTCCCCCTCGTTAAAACGATTTAGCCTTCGCTGCCTGTATTCCAGATCGTGAAGAGACGCCGCAAAAACCTCTCATCTTTTTTCTTGGCGGACTCTTCCTCCCCGTAAAGGAGGCGGCGGGTGATTTCTCTGGTTAGATGGGTAGCGCGGGAACGCGGAAATTGCAGTGCATAAGGATAACAGTTCAAAACAGCTTTTTTGACGTGCTGGTCATATTCGATACTTCCAAGGTAATTAATTTTGATATTGAGAAATTTCCGAGAAACGGTATCAATACGCTGGTACACGACTTCTCCTTCTTTGACATGTTGGACCATATTAATTACAACGCTGATCCTGGGGTTAAGGCGGTAGTTGTTAATAAGTTTAATAATCCCGTAGGCATCGGTAATTGCTGTCGGTTCAGAAGTAGTTACCAGAACCAGGTCATCTGAAGAAGCCACAAAATGCAGCACATCCCTGGAGAGACCGGCGGAACAATCCACCAGGAGTATATTCCCCTCCTGGTCCAGGTAGGAAAGCCTGGAAATAAGTTGTTCCCTCTGCTGATTATCCAGGTTGATAAGTTCCGAAAGACACGAGCCTCCCGGCAGCACCTCCACGTTCTGAGGCCCCTTTATGAGAACATCCTTCAAATCTTTTTGCCCCTTAATGACATCAATAAGAGTATAAACGGGCTTTAAATCCATAAGAATATCGGTATTCGCCATCCCCAGGTCGGTATCCAGTATAACTATCTTATGACCCAGTTGTCCCATGATTATTCCCATATTAACAACAAGATTGGTTTTCCCCACCCCGCCTTTTCCGCTGGCAACAGCAATGATTCGCGAGAACCTTCCTTTTTTGCCGGTTTGTGGAAAAGTGCGCTCCTGTATCATCGTTCGCAGACGCTCAGCTTGATCAACCATTATTCTTCCTCCCCAAGGATTAAAGAACTCATCATATCTACATCTGCGAGACAGATATCATCGGGAACACTTTGTCCGTTGGTCAGATAAATAACGGGCATCTTAGTTAAATAACTGGAGTTTAGAAGCACCCCGTATGAACTGGTTTCGTCAAGCTTGGTAAAAATCAGGCGGTTAAAGGCCAGGGGGTGAAAATTATCGTTTATCAACTGCAAATCCTGCCTTTTGGTCGTAGCACTTATAACCAGGAATATTTCACAGGGCGGCAGCTTTTGAATGTACCCTGCCAGTTCCTGTATGTGGGCCAGGTTAAGAGTACTTCTTCCGGCAGTATCGATGAGGATTCTCTGACAGCCGTTAAACCTCTCGACCGCCCTGCGCAGCTCTTTCGGGGTCATGACAACCTCCAGAGGAAGACCCGTAATATCGGAATAGGTGCGCATTTGCTCCACAGCTCCGATGCGGTAGTGATCAATCGTAATGATCCCCACCTTCTCTCCCTGATAAAGCGCATAGCGTGCCGCCAGTTTGGCCAGCGTCGTAGTTTTTCCCACTCCCGTCGGACCGACAAAAACCTGAATAGGTGCCCCTTTCTCCGGGGCTGCCTTTAGTTTCTTGCGAAGTTGTTTACGCAAGATCAGGCCGGTAATCTCATCGGAAAGTTGAACCTCTTCCTGCAGGTTTTCAGCAATCTCCTGGACCAGTTCCTGAACAAGCTGCGGATAAATGTCCTGTTGTTCCAGATGCAGCCTCCAGCGCTCCAACTCCGGTCTGGTTTTCTCCGCACCCGGAGACACAGGTTGTCGTGATACTAACTGAGTAATATTGCTACGCAGTTCTCCCAGCATCTCCTGTACCTTTACCTCAAAGTCCGAATGAACAGCCGGTCCCGCCGACCTTCTGCCATTATTACGATCGCCGTCGACAGCCACGGTAATCTCCAGCTGGCGCGGCAGAAAATAACCAAAAAGACCCGGCCCTCCACGCACTTTCCTGCTTTGAAGAATGACGGCTTCAGGCCCCAGTTCTTCCTTAATCCTCAGCATGCCTTCTTTCATGTCCTGAACATAAAACCTCTTAATTTTCACTTTCTTTCAACACCCCCACTGATTCCACCTCAATTTGGGGAAGTATTTCGTGAAGAGAAAGAACCGGAAGATCCGGCATGAAACGCTCCACCATACGACGGAAAGGCATTCTAATCCGCGGCGAAGTCAGTATAACAGGAGAAAGACCCCGGCGGCGAAGTTTCTCCATAAGGCTAGAAACACTTTGCACAATACGCTGAGAAACCTCCGGCGGCAGAACAGGATAAATGCCATAGATTGTCTGCTGCAGGGATTCCCCGATGCGTTTTTCCAGATTTGCATCAATGGTAATAACAAAAAGCTTATTATCTTCCACATAATGCGAAGTAATGGAACGGACCAGGGATCTTCGCACATATTCCGTCAGGACATCAGCATCTTTTGTCGTCTGTGCATAGTCGGCAAGGGTTTCCAGAATAGTAAGTAGATCCTGGAGAGGAACACTTTCCCGTAAAAGGTTTTGCAGAATCTTCTGAATCTCACCAATGCTCATCAAATCGGGAATCAACTCGTCTACTACAGCCGGCCTGCTCTCCTTAACCAGATCGACCATTTCTTTGACCTCCTGACGTCCTAACAATTCGGAGGCATGGGAACGTATCACCTCTGACAGATGAGTTATCAAAACAGTAGCTACATCTACCACGGTACATCCTTTTATCTCTGCTTCTTCCCTCTGAGCCGAAGAAATCCAAACTGCAGGCAAATTGAAAGTGGGTTCTTTCGTTGGGATTCCTCCCAACTCCTCTGGAGGGACCCCCTCCGGATTGAGGGCCAGTAGATACCCCGGACGCAGTTCCCCTTTGGAAAGTTCGTTACCTTTTAATTTAATAACATACATATTGGGGGGAATTTGCAGGTTGTCCCGGATACGTATGGGCCGGATAATCATCCCCAACTCCGAGGCCAGACGCCGGCGTGCTGCTGTTATACGGCGGAGCAGATCACCCTCCTCTCCTTTTTCAGTTAGAGAAACAAGATTATACCCGATTTCAATCTCAACCATATCAGATTTGACCAGACCGCGAATATCGTCCTCCGGCGGAGGTACTTCTTCTTCAGGCTCTATTGCTTCCTCTTTCCGGCGTCTGATTACTTTTTCTTCTTTGAAAAGGGTAAAAGCTCCAAAACCACAAGCAGAAGCAAGAATAAAAAACGGCCAAAACGGCATTCCCGGTACAAGCCCCAGGACCAGAAGAATCGCTGCTGTTATGGCCAGAACCTTGGGGAAATGGAAAAACTGGGTCGTAAAATCCTTGCCAAAACCCTCCTCCGCAGTAGAACGGGTAATAAGTAAACCGGCGGCCGTAGAGACCAAAAGGGCCGGTATCTGGGCGACCAGTCCGTCCCCTACGGTAAGGACAGTATAAGTCTGCGCGGCAGCAGCAAAATCCATTGACCTCTGCAGCATACCGACCGCCAAGCCTCCAAGGATATTGATCAGCACGATAACAATTCCCGCAATGGCATCCCCGCGGACAAATTTGCTGGCACCATCCATAGCTCCGAAAAAATCCGCTTCCCGCTGCAGTTTTTTCCTTCTTTCGCGGGCCTGATTCTCGTCGATCAACCCGGCATTCAGATCCGCATCAATGCTCATCTGCTTCCCGGGCATGGCATCCAGGGTAAACCGGGCGGCCACTTCGGCAATTCGTCCGGCACCATTGGTAATGACGACAAATTGTACAACAGTAATAATTATGAAGATAATCAAGCCGACTACATAGTTGCCGCCGATAACAAACTGCCCGAAAGCGCTAATAACCTCTCCGGCCTCCGCCCGGGTCAAGATTAGACGGGTTGAAGAAATATTAAGGGCCAGACGTAGAAGTGTTGCCACAAGGAGCACGGAGGGAAAAGTCGAAAGTTGAAGAATCTCCGTAATAAAAAGAGTTACAAGGATAATGATCAGCGCAAAAGTTATGTTAAGAACCAGCAAAATATCCAGAAGTACAGGCGTTACCGGAATGATAATAATTCCTACCATCAAGACGAAAGCAATACCGATAACAATATCCATATTTTTAAAAACACTATTTACGGCTGTCCGGTAAAATGTGGAAGCAGACATTCTTCTTCCCTCATTCCTGGAGAAAACCCCTTTTTCTCCATAATTATCCTATATTCTATCATTTATTTACCTATTCAACAACATTTTTTGGACAATTTAATCGATATATAATACTATCGGCTGGCCCTTTTCCGCTTTTCTCTTTCCTGCAGCCGATAAACCAGGGCCAGTATTTCAGCTACAGCCTGGTACAGCTCCATGGGAATTGTTTCTCCGGGAGAAACATCTTTGTAAAGAAGCCGGGCTACGGGCGGATTTTGGATAATGGGGATATCATGTTCCCGGGCAATCTCCCGGATTCTCTGTGCCAGCCTTCCTGCTCCTTTGGCCACGACCACAGGAGCCTCATCCTCACCTTGACGGTAACGAAGGGCTACGGACAGTTCTGTAGGGTTGGTAACAACAACGGTTGAGTCGGGGACATCAGCCAGGCCGCGTGCCCTGGCCATTTCTCTTTGCTTCTCTCTCAGGCGGGAACGTACCAGCGGATCGCCTTCAAGCTGCTTATATTCATCTTTAAGCTCCTTGCGGCTCATTTTCAAGTTTCGTTTATATTCCATACGCTGATAAATAAAATCCAAACAAGCAAGAACAAGAAAAACTATTGCAACACGCCAGCCAAGCCCTTTTAAAACCTGTCCGAATGCTGCTGTGATCACCCCCATCTCTTCTCCTAACAGTAATAACATAGGCTCCATCTGACCCTTCAGGTATGAAAAGCAGACCGCGGCAATAATACCCACTTTAAGAAGCGATTTAACCAGTTCAAAAAGAGAGCGGCGTGAAAAAATACGTTTAAATCCTTCCGTCGGGTTAATACGACTAAACTGTGGTTTAATCGCTTCGCTGGAGAACAGGAATCCGACCTGCAGAAGGTTGGAAGTAAGTCCCAGCAAAAGAGAAACCGCCAGAACAGGAGCTGCAAATCCGACAAATTGTTCCAGGGAAAAACGGCAGATAGCCTCCGCGGAAATATCGTCGACAACCGTCCCCGGAAGTTCCCGCAGATAATGGTAAAAAAGCGTATTAAAACGCTTCATGAAATACCCGCAGAAGATAACAAAAAAGAAGAGCATACCCAGCAGATTTATAGCCGAATTTGCCTCCATACTTTTCATTACCTGCCCCCGCTTGCGGGCCTCGCGTAAGCGGTGGGGCGTCGGCTCTTCCGTTTTATCTTCCTCTCCGGCAAAAAGCTGCAGGTCCAGGTGACGGAC
>CAYQQF010000026.1:0-14476 GCA_964419485.1 uncultured Dethiobacter sp. | reverse complement strand
ATTTCGGATTTGGAGTATTTGGGGCTGACTATGGCACCACTTCTTTTATTATAAGAAAACAAACTAATATTAAATATAAAGCTCTATACTTAAGATTAACAGATTATCAATGTTTGGAAGATAAGGAAAGGAATTTTATAAATAAAAAAAATCGCTATCTCTCTTCTATTAGTAAATTCTTTGGAATCAAGGGTAGACCTTTTGCTTATTGGATATCGGATACATTGAGGCAAATATTTATTAATAGTGATTTAATAAATAAAATAGGTGAGACAAAACAAGGATTAGCGACAAGTGACAATGATAGATTTTTAAGGTTATGGTTCGAAATTATTTTTTTTAAAATTGGTTTTGGAATAAGCAATTGCGAAGAAGCAGTAGCGTCCCAAAAAAAATGGTTCCCATGTAATAAAGGTGGGGAGTTTAGAAGATGGTATGGAAATAACATTTGGTTGATTAATTGGGAAAAAGATGGTTATGAGATTAAAAAATATGCTGCAGAATTATATAAAAGCTATACAAGAACTATTAAAAATATTTCATTCTATTTTAATGAGGGCATTACATGGTCATCGTTTACATCAAGAGCAATATCGGTAAGATATACTCCAAAAGGATTTATCTTTGAGACTAAAGGTTCGATGTATTTTTTATATAATAAAGATAGTTTGCCTTATGTATTAGCATTTCTTAACTCAAAAATTGTTGTTGAATTACTTAAAGTATATACACCTAACGTTGATTATCATGAAGGTCCATTAGGGCAACTACCATGTGTTGTAATAGAGAATAAAAATATTACTAATTTATCAAATGAAAATTTAATAATTTCTAAAACCGACTGGGACTCATTTGAAACATCCTGGGATTTCCAGAAGCATCCCCTCCTTAATCATAAAAATAACGCAACATCAATAGAACAAGCCTTCAACAACTGGTCCAATTTCACCGAAGCCCAATTCAACCAGCTCAAGCAAAACGAAGAAGAGCTGAACCGCATCTTTATCGATATCTATGGCCTGCAGGACGAGCTGACCCCCGAAGTGGATGATAAAGACATCACCATCCGCAAGGCCGACAGGGAGCGGGAGATCAAATCCTTTATCTCCTACGGGGCGGGCTGCATGTTCGGCCGCTATTCCCTGGACAAAGAAGGACTCATCTACGCCGGCGGGGGCTTCAATGAGCAGTTTCGCCTGGAAAACGGTACCTGGCAGCTCAACACCGGCGACGCCTGGATCCCGTCATCCATCGAAATAGCAAAAGAAAACATCATCCCCATCGCCAACGGGGACTACTTTGAGGACGACATCCTGGAACGGTTCATCGCCTTTGTTAAAACCTCCTTCGGAGCGGAAACCCTGGAGAAAAACCTTAACTACATCGCAGAAACCCTGGGCATGAAAACAACGGAAACGCCCCGGCAGGCCATCCGCCGTTACTTCCTCAAGGACTTCTACAAGGATCATGTCAGGATCTATAAAAAGCGGCCTATCTATTGGCTTTTTGACAGCGGCAAGGAAAACGGCTTCAAAGCCCTTATCTACCTGCACCGCTACGATCCATTTACCGTGGCCCGCGTAAGGACAGACTACCTGCACAAGCAACAGAAAAAATACGAAGGGGAGATAAACCATCTGGATATCCTTATGGATTCCAATATCTCCGGCAGGGAGAAGGCTAAAGCCAGGAAAAGGAAAGAGCAAATCCTAAAGCAGCTAAAGGAATGCAGGATCTACGACCAGGCCATCGCCCATGTGGCGAACCGGAAGATTGACCTGGATCTGGATGACGGGGTAAAGGTAAACTATGCCAAATTCCAGACTGTGGAAATTCCCCAGGAAGCCGGCAAAAAGCCGTTAAAAGCAGATTTGTTGGCTAAAATATAGGAGAGAGCTAATTTAAAAAACGAGGGAGGGGCCTTAATGAAAAACCTCAGCATGCTAAAGGATAGAAAAGAGTATAATCTGCTGATTGAAATTGAAGCTAACTTAAAAAAGATATATGGTGCCAAATTGCAGAAGATTATTTTGTATGGTTCCTACGCACGGAACGAACAGGTTCCGGGATCCGATCTGGATGTTATGGTCCTCCTTGATCTGGAAGAGGAGGAAATAAGGGAGTATAGTGAAGCAGTGTTGGATTTGGCTGTGGATCTGACTACCCGCTACGGTATTGTTATTTCCATACAGGAAAGTAATATTGATTTTTTCTATGAATGGGCTGATACATTGCCTTTCTACAGTAATGTGAATAAAGAGGGGCTGGAATTGTATGGAGGATAAGCAGAAGACCCTTTCAGACTACAGACTGCAGAAGGCAAAAGAAGACCTGGAAGCGGCAAAAATTATACTTGACCATCATAAACTGGCCCAATCAGTAAACCGTTCTTATTATGCTTTTTTTCATGCAGTGAGAGCTTTGCTGGCTTATGATTTATTTGATTCCAAGCGGCACTCCTCGGTTATCGGGTATTTTAATCAGCAATATGTGGCCAGTGGTAAAATTGGCAAAGAGTATTACAAAATGCTTGCCAGGGCCTTTGATAAACGAATGAAGAGCGACTACCATGATTTTTATTGCGTGACTAAAGAAGAGGCGAGAGAGCAGTTGGATAATGCGGGGATTTTTATTGATTTAATTGAGAAATACATTGAAGATAATTATGTGTACAAGGGACTTTAATGTTTACAAACATACCAATGTTTCTTTTTTACCGTAAGCACCATATCAAAAAACTGGTCGTGCTCGGCCCCATGAGTATCGGGCACGTATTTAGGGCACTTGGAGTAAAGCAATCGTTACTCGCTGTCTTGGTTAATTGACAGGAGGAGAGTTTTTTAAAGATGAAGCTTCCTGCGACGGTGAAAGAATTAGCCTCTTGGTTTAGCGAAGGGGTTCAGGACGAGCTCGATTCCTTGATTAAAAAGGGCGGGATGCAGAGCTACGAACTCCTTTCTGGCAAGCTCACAGAAAATATGGGTGGCACCCAGTTTGCTTTTCAATTCCTGATCGCAGATGGGACAAGCATTCCTGAGGATGCGGTAGGGCAGTTAACATTTGGGGATAAGGAGTATTCTGCCTCCATTATCGGCCAGCTTGGCAACAAGATAAAGCTAGTGGTCGATTTGAAAGCGGACTTTCACCAGTCCATTCCCCGGGCGATTTTGAAGATCGATGATACGGTGCTTTTAAAGAAGCTGTTGGAAGTGCTCGGGGAAGTTGAATCAGGAGAAAGGGAACTAAGCCCTTTGTCTGTAGCGGTTTTCCATCCCATGCAGGAAAAATGCGGCTTGGCTTCTCTACCGGAGAGCCCAATGTTTCATTTTATTAAGGACCAAAAAGAATACAGGCAGGCTGTGGAGCAGGGGTTGGGTTCTCCCGTTACTTTTATCTGGGGTCCGCCGGGGACGGGGAAAACTTTTACCATTGCTCACCTTTTGGCTGCTTATATCGCCAGAGGTGAGCGGGTCCTGGTAGCCAGCCATACAAATGCTGCTATCGATCAAATCTTGCTGGAAACAGTGAAGAGTAAAAAAGAGCATGATTCTGAGGGCCTCCTTGCTGCTGCCGTAAGGGTTGACCGGCAGGATGTGCTTCTGCGCCTAGGCCAGGCAGTAGACAGGAAGATTCCGGAGAATGTGCGCCTGGATAAGATTGTTGAAACCATGAGTGAGGATTTAGGAAAAAAGGTTGCGGAACTGGAAGAACAGCTGAAACCGCTGTACAAAATCATACAATGGGGTGAAAAAGGGATTGCTGCTTGGGATCAGCTGGAATTTGTAAAGCAAAACATTGCCCAAAAACAGGAAGGGCTTAATATCATTGAGAACAGGCGGGAACAGGCCGAGGATCATCTGATAATCATGGAAGCACACGTGGTAACCTTTCATGAAAGCTATGCAAAGGCACAAAGAGCCTGGCTATTTCGAAAGAAAAAAATGAGCAAGGCTCTCGAGCAGTTAAATACGGTACAGAAGAAAATTATTGAGGAAAAGGAACAGATCAAAAAACTGGATGGGCAAGGAGATGTCTTGATAGGGCAGCTTAAGGAACTGGAAATTGAAGTGGCGAAGCAGCAGCTTGCCTGTGAAAACCTGCCTTCAAAGGAGGAGCTTAGGAAAGAAGTAGATAAAAAAAGCCGGCTTGCAGGATCTATCCAGGAGCAGGTAACAGAACTGCAGAATTTAATAGCGGGACTACAAAATGATATCATCAACAAAGCCAGGGGGATATTCTGTACCCTGACAAAATTATACATGGGCTTTGAACTGCAGGCCCAGGAATTTGATGCGGTGATAATCGACGAGATCTCCATGGCCATGCCTCCCCTTGTCTTCCTTGCCGCCGGCAAAGCCCTTTCCCATGTGACCCTGGTAGGTGATTTTTTGCAGCTGCCCCCCATCGTTAGGGGTGACGGTGAGACAAGCAACAACAGGCTTGGCAAGGATGTTTTTACCCTTTCGGGGCTGGTTGATGAGGAGAAAATGAAGCTTTCGGAGCAGGCGGAATGCGTGGTTAAGCTTAAAACGCAGCGGAGGATGGATCCTGCGATTGCAGATGTGGCCAGGCGCATTGTTTACTGCCCTGCAGGGCTGGAGTTAATCGATCATTCTACGGTTTTTCACAGGAAAATGAAACACTGGCTTGATTTTTTACCGGAGGATCCCCTTGTGATTGTTGATACAGCAGATTTGAATTGCTGGAGCGGTAAACAGCCGGGCAGGCTAAGCCGTTTTAATTTTTATTCAGCGGTTATTGCGGTGGAAATAGCGGCTATCGCAGCACACAAAATAAAGCGCCCATCCAAAAACGACAGGCAGCCTATCGGTATTGTAACCCCATATGCAGCCCAGCGCAGGATCATCACGAAGTTGATCAAGGATATGGGGCTTGAACAGTGGGTGATCACAGGTGTAGTTCACACCTTCCAGGGCGGGGAAGGTGACTTAATAATATTTGATTCTGTAGTTGATGAACCATATTGGACCGCTATGATGGTAAATCCGCAGCACATTAACAGGGTAAAAAGGGAACTTAATGTGGCAGTCACCCGGGCTAAGGGAAAATTTGTATTTGTGGGGTCAAGCAGCTGGCTCAATAAACGTGCGAAAATATCCAGCGGCCTCGGCCTGTTTTGGAATATCATCAAGGATATGGCCGCTCTGGTCCCGGCAGCTGATCTTATCGGTAGCGACCTGCTGCAGCGCATCTTGTTCCCCTCACTGGAGGAAGGTGGGTGGGAAATCCCCATGGATAAACAGGGTCAGCTCATTAAGTTTCTTGATGAGGATTCATTTTTTGCTTATTTTACTGAAGATATAAAAAGAGCTGAAGAATCCATCTTTGGCCTTGCCCCGTATTTTGGAAAATATCGCTGGCCAAGGGTACAGCCTTATTTTTATGATGCTCTGGCACGTGGTGTTGAAGTAACACTGGTTATGCCTCCTGTGGAAGAGGCTGCTAATCCGAATTATGTGGAACAGGTTGTACAGAATTTAAGGAAGGCTGGAGCGGTAATTTTTCCGTCAAGCGGTTTGCATGGGAAGGATATAGTCATTGATAAGAGGATCGTTTATACAGGGAGCATGAACTGGTCCAGCAGCCGTGGTCTTTTTGAAACCGTGCATAGGATTGCCTCTCCATCTTATGCCGAATCGTATCTGGATTTTTTGCAGGTAAAATTCATTCGTCAGGCAGGCTTTATACACGCTGGTAAGGAAAGACGCTGTCCCCTATGTGGATCAACTCTGAAAATAGTAAACACCCTCAAACAGGCAAGATGGGATCTACAGCCCCTTAAAATTGGCTGTACAAACGGAAAATGCAAGGGATATCTAAGAGATATTACCGAGCGGCCTCCCTTTGAACGTATCCCGGTATGCAGCAAAGATAATAAAACCAAGTGCAGGCGTGTTACTTTTCGCAGGGCGGAATACTGGGAGTGCCCCAAGCATCCAAAAGAATGTAAGCGCATCAAAGTTGTGCCTGGAGACCCCAGGTAGACGTTACATTAGTTGTCAGATGCTTCGCTTATGGTGTGGGTCATTTTGGCAAAGGAGGTTTAAAGAATGAGCGGCTTATCTTTGTTTCAACCCGATCAGCAGGTTTATATGCCAGTTGCCCCGGTTCGTTTCATTGGTATTGACCTAGGGACAACCAACTCAACTATTGCAGAGATCATTTGGGAGCCTGGTGGTGCGTTACCGGTTGCGGCCCGTTGCCTGGAAGTAGAGCAGGAAACCCTGCTGCAGGGGAAAATTTATAACATTGCAGTGCCGTCCATGGTTGCCTTGTTCAAAAACAAAGTGTATATCGGTGAAGGAGCCAAAGAATTGCGCTACCTTGCAAATGATTATGGCCTGCGTTTTAAGAGAAATATTTTTTATAATTGCAAAAACGAAATCGGAACCAGCCGTAAGTACAACGGGGCGCCTCCAGGCTTTCGCAGCCCATCTGAGATAGGCAGTTTGGTGCTGGGGTTTTTGCATCAGGCAGCCCTCAGGGAAAACTCCATGACGCCAAGCCGGACTGTTGTGACTGTTCCGGCCTCTTTTCAACTGGCACAGCGTCAGGATACCCTTTCTGCGGCTGCTAATGCCGGGTTGTCGTTGGCGGGGGGAGACCTGCTGGACGAGCCGGTGGCCGCTTTCCTGGATTATATTATCAGCAACGATGCGGGGGACATACTGGTTCACGGGAAAAGATCTAACCTTGTTGTTTTCGATTTCGGCGGTGGCACCTGCGACGTAGCAGTTTTTGAGCTTCACCTTGCCGATCGCAAATCACCCCTTGATATTGCACCCCTTGCCGTTTCCCGCTATCATCGTCTAGGCGGCAGTGACATTGACCTGGCCGTTCTGTACGAAGTGCTCTTGCCCCAGTTAATGGAACAAAACGGATTGAGCGAGTTTGACCTCGTTTATAACGATAAAAAAGAATACATTGAGCCGGCTCTACTCGGGGCGGCGGAGGCGTTAAAAATTTCATTGTGCAGGGAAGTGAGGCGGCTTAAGGAGTTCGGCAAATATGACGGCAGAGACAAGAGCACGGTAAAGGTTATAAATGCCACCACTTACGAGTGTAAGCAGAAAAACCGGGTTTTCCGCCTTTTTAATCCGGAGATGTCTGCAGCCCAGTTTGAAGACCTCTTAAAACCTTTCCTGGACCGGGATTGCCTTTATGCCCGGGAGACCGAATACCGCCTCATACTTTCTGTATTTGCGCCGTTGCAGGATGCCCTCGACCGAAGCGGACTAAGGCCTGAAAATATTGATTACTGCCTGATGGTAGGAGGAAGCAGCCTCATTCCCCAGGTGACAGAGGCGGTGGATAAGTTTTTTATTAATAGTAAACTTTTGACGTATGCAGACGATGATCAACTGATAACTTCGGTAGCCCGGGGGGCTGCTTTTCATGCCTTTGCCAGCGCTGCCCTGGGAAATAGCCTGGTACGACCAGTACTCAATGAGAGCATTGCCATACGAACATCCGCCGGTTTGCTGGACTTGGTTCCTAAAGACAGTTCCATTCCCTATCCTGAAGGGGATACATGGGGCAGAAGCAATTTTGTTGTTCCCAGGACCTCTCTTGTAGACGATGTGCCCCTACGTATAGAGATATTGGCAGGCGAGGATGAGCGGAAACTCCTGGAAGCTATATGGCAGATTCCGGCTCCCGTAAACCAGGGGGAGCCGTTACTGCTTGAATATCGCTATGATGCCAACCAGGTTCTTGAACTTAAAATGCATTTGATTCGCGATGATGAGAAAGTAGACCATTTCAGTTGTATGATTGAAAACCCTTTAACCAATGTGGTTAATCCCAACCGCACTCAGCTATTGATCGACGAGCTTGAAGACGAACTTACAGGTGGCAAGGTCGAGCGGTCCCAACATCCTGGAAAATTGGCGAAGATTGCTCAACTTTTAGCCGATCTAGGACAATACGAAAAGGCAATAGACCGCTTGAGAATAGCGTTGCTGATAGCGGGTGAAGCAGATGCTGATATTTTAAATAAAATGGCTACTTATTACGGGGAGATGGGGGATTATGATAGTGAAGAAAAAATGTACCGTAAAGCTGCTGTCGATGCCAATTGGCCGGGGGCTTGGTTCAACTTGTCCCTTGTCCAGAAAAGGCGCGGACGGTTAAGTGATGCCTTAGAATCTGTAGCTAAGGCAATTGCCAAAGAAAAAGTTGCGCCGTATAGAGTGCTGCGGGCCATGCTATTGGAGAAACTGGGGGATAGCTCTGAAACTGAAGAAGAACTTAATGAAGCCCTGGCTTTGTTTAACCCAATCCCTACGCTGAGTGATTGGGAGTTGGGCTGGTATGCCACGGCGTTGCGCATGGCGGGCGATACGGAGAAACTAAAAGAAGTGGAAGCAGAAATACAAAGGCGAGCTCGCAGCAGAGTAGGTGATAGCGATATCGCTAAGGATGGTGAACTCCCTGTTTATAAGAGTACTTCAATTGACATAAGGAGGCCCTGAGATGAGTGGAGGTTTGTTGCCATTTAAGGATCTTACACCGGAGCAGCATCTGGCGGTGGAAATCGGACCAGATCACAACCGGCTGGTTTTCGGGGAACCCGGTTCGGGGAAAACGCAGGTGCTTTTACATCGTGCAGCGTATCTCCGCAAAATATACAGCATCAAGCCAGAGAAGTTTATCATCTTTGTTTACACGAATGTATTAAAGAAGTACATCCAATCTTCCCTCGAACTATTGGATCTGCCCCAGGATTCCTGCACAACCTGGGAGGCGTGGTGCTACAGGTTTTACCAGCAGCATGTTGGCGGACGGGTTCCCTACCTCAAGGAGGAGAGGGTGCCGGATTTCAAGAAGATTCACCGGGAAATCCTCAACCTGATTAAGGAAGGCAGGGTTAAAACACCGTTGTTCGACATTGTGATGGTTGATGAAGGGCAGGACCTGGATATATATTCCTACGAGATCCTCAAAAGAATTGCATCGCACGTTACCGTATGCGTGGATCACAAGCAGCAAATCTTTGAGCAGGGCAGCAATGAAAGAGAGATTGTAAAAAGGCTGGGGATCGAGAGTAAAAACATTACGCTGTTGCAGGGTTATCGCTGCAATCCCTTTGTGGTGAACCTGGCAGCGGAATTCATTCCCAACAATAAAGAGAAGACCCAGTTTATCAACCAGGGGAAAGCGCTCAAGGCGGAAAAGGCAGTTCCTCTCCTTTATCTTGCTGAAGACTTTGAGGACGAAAAACGCCGCCTTATCGAGTTGGTTAAGCTGCGCCAGGGTAAAGATGATCAAGTAGCCGTAATTTTTCCCCAGAAAAAGATGGTTTTTGGATTCACGCAAGGGTTCCAGGAGACGGGGCTGTGCGTGGAAGATATAAAAAACCTAAATTTTAACAGCAACTTGCCAAAGATGCTTACTTACCAGAGCGCCAAGGGCCTCACCTTTGACACGGTATTCCTGCCCCGCCTTGTTCCCTGGGCTTTTCGCAAGGTTGAAGAAGAACGTCTGGCAAAGCTTTTATTTGTAGCAGTTACCCGGGCAAAAAAATGGGTGTACTTAAGCACGTACAAAGGCAAGGAACTGGAACTGATTAATAAGCTTAAACCCCTAGAAGCCAAGGGTATGTTAACCATTCAAGACAGAGGCATATTTGTTAATGATAGTGATGATGATACCCTTTCTCCGAGGGTAGGAGGATGGACTTCGGAGGAGCCAAATGATAATGTGATTGATTTGTTTTAGTAGGAGATAAAACACTATTCACCGCGTAAGAGAATTAAAAAAGCAAAATAATATTAGAACAAAAGATTGTAGATGGTGATAAAATTGAACCTTAGCGAAGTGAAAAAAATACTGGAAGATCATTTTAACGAACAACCATCCAGTGGTGCCAGAAGAAACATCATCTTCTGGTATGATGAAGAGGGCCAGTTTGCCGGGGATATCGATACTATTGAGCTGGAAAATGCCCGTATTCTAAAGCTCCATGAAAACAACGCCTTCCAAATCAAATACCAGCTGGAAAAGGCAGATCCGGATTCAAACTATCTGGTTTATTCCCCGCTGCCAAAACCTGTGCACAGGGATAACTGGCTCCTTGATATACTCAAATACAGTAGGGAGTTCTCCACGGATAAAGCCGTTCTGATCATGCGGAACTTTGGTGTAAAGGACCCGGCCCTGACCGATATCTTTCGTAAGTATCTTAAGTTTCTTGACAATCAGGAGCGGTATAAAAAATTTGCCTCTTACGGTATGGATATCTTTACAAAGGACAGGATCCATATCGCCGTTATGTCCGTCTTATGCAAACTGCCGGTTGCGGATTTTGAACAGGTGGTCCGAAAAGTGCTTATCGGGGAGACAAAGGCGCAGAACAAATATTTAGAGGCAATCAACAGCTTCGGCGATCCGGATTCTTTCTGGGAGTTGGCCGAAAAGCGCTATGGCTATACAGATGAAGAAAGGTCCCTGGAAAAGTTCCTGCTCATGCTGCTTGTTACTCACTTGAGCTACAACCTTGAAGAAAAATTGCCCGAAACCTGGCAACAATTTGTAAGGCTAAAAAAAACAGACAGTATGATTTTTGTCAACAGTTTTATGAACCATACCGTCGACAACAAATATTATGATGTCCTCTCCTGTCATGCAGAAGAAATATTAAAAGTTAAAAACTATATCGACAAATGGGACATGGAAAAATATCTGGAATGTGATACATTTGAAGCCTTTGATCAGGCTATCCTGGCTAAGCTTAGGGACAACCTCCTGGAAGATATCGGTGAGTTTGACAAATATCGCAGGATTATCAATAAACGAAGGACGAGCCATTGGTTTGCAGAACTGGAAGATGAGTATGAGGCACTCTACTATGCCGTGGCATTATTGGAGGCAGAAAAGAAAACAGGCAAAGAAATTAAAGGTTCAACTGCTTTTGAGCTGGTCCATACATATGCTAACGAGTATTTTCTGCTGGACCAATATTACAGGAAATTTTACCTGCATTACGACAATATTGATAACAAGGAACCCTTCGTCAGGCTGGCAGAAAAAGTAGAGAATACCTATGCCCATTGGTTCCTGAACGAACTCTCTGTAAAATGGTCTGAGGCCTTGGCAAATCAACTACCGCAAGGTTATCCCCTGGCAGGAGTTAAGCAGCAGAAAAATTTCTACAGTGATTATATCTCATCCCATGTTGATAATAATGAACGGGTTTTTGTCATTATTTCCGACGGCTTACGTTATGAAATTGGCCAGGAACTGCAGCTCCTTTTACAGCAGGAAATGCGGGGTACAGCCCAGCTTTCCTTTATGCAGGGAATGGTTCCATCCACAACCAAAATGGGCATGGCCGGCCTGTTACCCGGAAAAGTAACGGAGATCAATGATCATGCAGATGTAATAAAGGACGGCATTAATACCCAGGGAACAGAAAACAGGCAAAAGCTCCTTTCCATGAAAAGTCAGCGTGCGGTAGCCATCCATTACCAGGATATGGCAGATATGAAAAGAGCTGAATACAAAGAAGCCTTTGAAGGAAACAGGCTGATCTACATCTACCATAACGTGATTGATGCAAGCGGTGATAAAAGCATCACAGAGCGAGAAGTGTTTAATGCTGCAGAAAAGGCCTTGCAGGAGCTGCTCCAATTGGCCAGGAACCTGGTGAACCATGTCAGTGCCACCAATATCTATATTACTGCAGATCACGGTTTTATCTATCGAAGGTCTCCCCTGCAAGAGCATGATAAGCTAAGCAAGCATGACATTGAAGCGATGGAAGCAGGAAGGAGATTCCTTTTAACCACTGCAGCCTTTGATTTTGAAGGCGCTCTTTCCATTTCCATGGATTACCTTTTGAATGAGCCGACTACTCTTACAGCAATTGTGCCCAGGGGTGTGATCAGGTATAAGATCCAGGGGCCGGGAGCCAACTATGTCCACGGCGGCGCTTCTCTGCAGGAGATAATCATTCCTTTAATTAAGTTCAAATATGTACGGAAAGATGCTTACAGGGCATCAAAAGTTACGGTTAAGCTGACCAATATCTCCAGAAAGATCACCAACCGCATTACCTTTTTGGAATTTTTACAGACTGATAAGGTTGAGGAGAAAAAATTGCCGCTTAAGCTCAAGCTTTATTTTGCCGATGCGAAAGGAAAGCGTATCTCCAACGAAAACATTATTATTGCCGACAGCAGCTCTAAACAGCCCCAGGAGCGTACTTTCCGGGAGAAGTTTACCCTGAAAGATATGGCTTATGATAAAAGTGAACGCTATTATTTAATCATGGAGGATGAGGAAGAATCTGTAGAAAAGATATACGAAAAGATACCTTTTATCATAGATTTACTCATCAGTGACGATTTTAATTTTTAAGATGAGCAGGTGAGAAGCTTGGAAAGTGCGGATCAGATGATGACGCTGAATGAAAAACTAAATCAATACTTTTCCGGCAGGGTCGTGCGCAAGGACCTGACGCAAAAGATTAAGGAAGGGGCCAATGTCCCTGTTTATGTGCTGGAGTACCTGCTGGGGATGTACTGTGCCACTGATGATAAGGAAAGTATTAAGGACGGTGTCGAGAGGGTAAAACAGATTCTGGCGGAGAATTTTGTCCGTCCTGACGAAGCGGAAAAGGTAAAGTCCAAGATCCGCGAAATTGGCCAGTATACCGTTATCGACAAGCTTACAGTTGTGCTTAACGAAAAGAGGGACAGATACGAGGCCCAGTATTCTAACTTGGGGCTCAAAGGTGTGGAAATCGGCACACAATACATAAAAGAATATGAGAAACTTCTGGCGGGCGGTATCTGGTGTATCGTCAAGATGAATTACTATTATGATGAAGAGCTAAAAAATGCCAACCCCTTTATCATCACTGACCTCAAGCCCATTCAGATGCCCAACCTGGATATGCAGGAGATTTTTGCCGGACGAAAACATTTCACCAGCGAAGAATGGATCGATATACTGCTGAGGTCCGTAGGTATGGAGCCTACTCAGTTCGAATACCAGGTTAAAATGCATCTGCTGGCCCGCATGATCCCCCTGGTTGAGAATAACTTCAATCTCTGTGAACTGGGACCCAGAGGCACAGGCAAGTCCCATATTTATAAAGAGATATCACCTAATTCAATATTAATATCAGGGGGACAAACTACTGTAGCTAACCTTTTTTACAATATGTCTACCCGTAAAATAGGATTGGTAGGAATGTGGGATGTAGTCGCCTTTGACGAGGTTGCCGGCATCACATTCAAAGACAAAGACGGTGTGCAGATCATGAAGGATTTCATGGCTTCCGGTTCCTTTGCCAGGGGTAAGGAGCTGAAAAATGCCTCCGCCTCCATGGTCTTTGTCGGCAATATCAACCAGAGCGTTGATGTTCTTCTGAAAACATCACATCTGTTCGATCCTTTTCCCGGAGCCATGGCTTATGATACGGCTTTCTTTGACCGTATGCACTGTTACATCCCGGGCTGGGAGATTCCCAAGTACAGGCCGGAATTCTTTACCGCTGAGTACGGTTTTATCACAGACTATATCGCAGAGTTTTTCCGGGAGATGCGTAAGAGGTCCTTTGCCGATGCCATAGACAGCTATTTCAGCCTGGGGAACAATCTTAACCAAAGGGATGTTATTGCAGTAAGAAAAACCGTCTCCGGTTTGATAAAGCTCATCTATCCCCACGGGGAATTTAATAAGGAAGATGTGGCAGAACTTTTAGAATACGCCCTGATTTCAAGGCGGCGAGTTAAAGAGCAGCTGAAAAAAATTGGCGGGATGGAGTTTTATGATGTCCATTTCTCCTATATCGACAAGGAAACATTTCAGGAGGAATTTGTAGCCGTGCCGGAACAGGGCGGCGGCAAGCTTATCCCGGAGGGTATTGGCAAACCAGGGCATGTCTATACGGTTGCTCACGGCAATTCTGGCATGATTGGTGTATACAAGATAGAAACAGAGGTTGTAAGCGGTTCGGGTAAGTTCGAAAAAACCGGCCTCGGCACCAGCAGAAATGCCAGGGAGAGTATCAACACAGCTTTTAATTATTTTAAGGCCAACAAGAAGAACATTAGCGGCACCATCTCTCTGCAGCAAAACGATTTTCTCATGCATGTCCAAGATCTTCAGGGGATCGGCATGACCCCGGAGCTGGCCCTTGCGGCCTTTATTGCCTTATGCTCCGGTTCTTTGCGGAAGCATGTGCAGAGCCAGTTGGTTGTGCTCGGCTCCATGAGCATTGGGGGCACCATTAACAAGGTCGAGGAACTGGCCAGCACCCTGCAGGTCTGCTTCGATGCAGGAGCAAAAAAAATACTGCTCCCCATGGCATCTGCTGCTGATATAGGGACCGTGCCGCCGGAACTGTTTGCCAAATTTCAGATATCTTTCTACCAGAGCCCTGAGGATGCTGTTTTTAAGGCCCTGGGGGTAGAGTAAGCGATGTTAATTATAATATAATAGAGTG
>CAYQQF010000025.1:0-14622 GCA_964419485.1 uncultured Dethiobacter sp. | reverse complement strand
CATGAAAATATTGTAGCGAGTCTAGTTAATAAAGGCGGTGAGACTATGGCCCTTTTTGCCATCAGTGATCTGCACCTTTCCCTTTCGGGAGAAAAACCCATGGATGTTTTCGGGGGTTTTTGGAAAGATCACCATCTTATCTTAAAACAAAACTGGGAGAGAACCGTTGGGAAAGAAGATACCGTTATTTTGGGCGGCGATCTTTCCTGGGCAATGAAGCTGGAGGAAGCCGTTTTGGATTTTCAATTTGTCGATACTCTTCCCGGGACCAAGGTATTGTTTAAAGGAAACCACGACTACTGGTGGCAGAGTTTTTCCAAGGTGAAAGAAGCGCTTCCCAAAAGTATGATTCCCGTTCAGAACAACTATGTTCTTTTTAACAGGAATGTTGCTCTATGCGGGACACGCGGCTGGACTTATCCGGATGCTCCGGTGTGTTCGGCTCAGGATGAAAAAATCTACCGCAGGGAATTGATGCGTCTGGAGCTTTCTCTGGAAACAGCCCGCAAAGACGGGTTTTCTACCTTTATTGTTACTCTGCATTACCCTCCTTTTTCTTCATCCCTGGAAGATACAGGATTTACGGAGATCATGCATCGTTACGGTGTAAAGGTATGTTTATACGGGCATCTTCATGGCCGGGACCACTGCCGGGCTTTTAGCGGGGTCAGGGAGGGGATCAGTTATTATTTTATTGCTAGCGATTATCTGAAGTTTTCTCCTCTACTTATTGATCCGGAGGATACAGGTGCCGGCAGTCAATAATTTTCCCCGGATTAAGTATTCCCCTGGGGTCAAATGTTTTTTTAATTCTGCGGAGGAGAGAAAGCTCCGTCTGCCCCATGACCAGGGGAAGATGTTTTTTTCTTTTATGGCCAATACCGTGTTCTCCGCTTAACGTTCCACCGAGTTGAGAGGCGGTTCTATAAAGCTCTTCCAGCACAATAGCAGTGGATCGGTGCCATTGTTTCTCCGGCATCCCTTCTCTTTTCAGCAGGTGAATATGGGCGTTTCCGTCTCCCAGGTGGCCAAAACTGGTACAGCCCAGATTGTGCCGGAAGGCGAGGCGGTTGGCTTTTATTAATAGTTCGTGAAGCGAAGCCGGTGGGACAACGATATCTTCGGCAATACTGCCGGGGTAGAAGACTTTAAGGGCTTGCGAGATGCTGGTGCGCATTTTCCAAAAGTTTTCCCGGCTGGAAGGCGAATCGGCCACATAGACTTCCAGAGCGCCGGAGTGCAGGTAGTAATCCGCCACAGCATTGTAATCTTTTTCCACCTGTTCTGCCTGCCCATCGACTTCAACCAAAAGAAAACTCCCCGCTTCATCTCCGTAAGGGACTTTCTTGTTAAGCAGGCGGCAGCTTATCTCCATGGCTTTGCGGTCCATCAATTCCATGGCGGCAGGAATAATTCCCGTTTTGATCATCATCAATGGGGCTGTTTTGACCGCGGTGTGAAGATCTTTAAAGGGGATCAGGAGAGAGGCTGCAGCCGGAGGAATAGGCAATACTTTGAGAACTATTCTTGTAAAAATGCCCAGGGTTCCTTCAGAGCCGACCATCAGGCTAAGGATATCATACCCGGTCACATCTTTAAGCCGTTTACCGCCAAGGCTGATGATTTCTCCTGTGGGGAGCACAACTTCCAGACCCTGAACATAATTTCCGGTAACACCATATTTAACAGCTTTAGCACCGCCCGCGTTTTCCGCGACGTTTCCCCCGATGAAACAGTTTTCCATGCTCATGGGGTATCCGGCATAAAACAGTCCCGCCTCCCGAAGCGCCTGGTTGATTTCTTTGGTAATAACTCCGGGTTCTACAACAATCATTAGATTATCCCTGTCGATTTCCAGGATCCGGTTCATTCGTTCCACGGAGAGAAGAATGCCGCCGAAAACGGGCACTGCACCTCCGGAGAGTCCGCTTCCGGCACCTCTGGGGGTGACGGGGATCATTTCATCATTGGCAAGCTGTAATATTTGGGAAATTTCCGCTGGAGAGAAAGGTTTTACCACTACTTCAGGCATACTGGTATAGCCTGGTTCATAGATTTCATCGTGGCTGTAGGGTTTCATTTTGTCTGCATCATTAAAAATTATATGTTGCGGGCCAACAATTTTCTCCAGGCGTGCGGCGATTTTCGCCGTAACCCGGTTGTACTTCACGGTTTCGCCCTCCATTCATTTGTTATTTCACAATTCAATAGCTATCATAAATACAAATCATTTCTTCTGTTTTCCAGGCTTATTTCCTTTTTATCGGATAAATATTTCCTTTAGATACGGTAAATTCATATATTTGGTTCCTTTACAACTCTCTTTGGCATGTTATAATGAATAAGTACGCTTTTAATAAAAAACGGCTTAATTGCCGGAACGGCTATTAACAGCCAAGGGAAAAAGGAGGAAGTAATGTGCCGGCAGTAAGGTTGAGACGCCTCATGGTTAGCTTTTGTCTTTTTTTAATAATTTGTACCATTTTTTTTACCGGTTGTACAACCGGTCCGGAAAAAGAAGTTGTGGCTGATGTGAATGGAGAAGAGATTTTTAAACAGGATCTTAATGAGTATCTGAATCTCATTTACCTTTACTGGCCTGATTACCAAACGGTTTTCAGTGAGGCGGAGAAGGAAGAAGCGCTGAAACAGGAAATCCTCTGGTTTTTGATCGAAAACAGGATTTTAGATCAGGAAGCGAGAAAAATCGGCCTGGAGATTAATGAGGAGGAGATCGAAAAAAATGTCCGGGATGGCAGGGATGAACTAATTAATAATGTTTATATAACTGAGGATGAGTTCTCCTCCCGTATGCAGGAACTGGGCCTTAGCGAGGCTTCCCTGGGGATTATTTTTCGCGATGCACAACTGCGGAATGTGTTGTTGCAGCATGTTGGAAGCGAAGTGACTGAAGAGGATGCCCGGACCTTTGTGGAGGAAAATCCTGCTTTTTTAGAGCAATCACCTTATGCCCATGCTTTTCATATTCTGGTGGAGACCGAGGAAGAAGCCCAAGAGATTATTCAACTCCTGGAAGAGGGGGCTGATTTTATGGAGCTTGGACAGGAGCGTTCCCTGGATAGTTATGTAGAACTTGGCCCCATTCGCCCTGAAGACAGTCTGGATCCTATTTTCCTGGAAGCGGCTTTTGCTCTGGAACCGGGCGAGATCAGCTCTCCTGTGCAGACAAGTTTTGGTTTTCATATTATTAAAATTACAGAAAAAGAAGAGGCCAGGACGCTCACCTTTGAAGAAGTTCGCGAAGAGGCCATGGAGATGCAAAAACAGATAATTTTTGAAAAGTATTTTGAACAGTTGATGAAAGATACACCTGTTGAAACCTTTTAACAAGGAAAATGAATAAAACCCCTCCTGAAGTTTAATACTAAGGAAAAGTCTTAAAGAGTAACTTAAAACAGGAAAAGGAGGGGAACAGCAGGTGAAAGCAACGGGTATTGTCCGTCGAATTGATGATCTTGGAAGAGTTGTTATCCCCAAGGAAATCAGGCGGACCCTTAAAATCAGGGAAGGCGATCCCCTGGAGATTTTTGTAGACCGTGATGGAGAAGTTATCTTAAAAAAATATTCACCCATTGGAGAACTTGGTGATTTTGCACAGGAGTATGCGGACTCGTTATACGAGGTTATGGGCCATGTTGCCTGTATTGCTGACAGGGACACAATTATTGCCGTTTCAGGTGCGCCCAAAAAGGAGTTTCTTAACCGCCCTCTCAGTATGGCTGTGGAAAAAATTATGGAAACGCGCCGAAGTATCCTGATTAATGATACATCGCAGCACGAGATGTACCAAAACGCGGATGAGGATAGTCAGTCCAAGTTTTTTGCCGAAGCGATTGCCCCCATTATTTCTGAGGGAGATCCCATCGGCGCAGTTATCATGGGCACTAGAAACAGAGAGGCCACACTGGGCGATTTGGAGATAAAGCTTGTGGAAACTGCAGCAGGGTTTTTAGCCAAACAGATGGAACAATAAAGTCAAAATGAATATTTTCGGATAAAGTGAGCTTCAGGCAATATTGAAGAAGGTTTAATAAATTTACCGGCATTTTAAAACATTAGCAGAGTATCATTCTTAGATAAAGTAGTAACAGTACCATGTTACTGCTTTTCTTTATTTATGTGATATAATAAACCGAAAGTATGGAAATGAGGAGGCCGGAGGCTCTTGTCAAGGGGTCAATCCTTTCTTAAAGGAGCTATAATTCTCAGTGTAGCCGGACTGGGAGTCCGCTTAATGGGGGCGGGTCTTAAGATTTTTTTGGCAGCGGTTATGGGAGATGAGGGAATCGGGCTTTACCAGATGGCTTACCCTGTTTATACAACCCTTTTAGCTATTTCCACTGCCGGAATACCTATCGCCGTATCCAAGCTTGTTGCTGAGCATCTGGCACAGAAAGATTTTCGTGGAGCTTACCGGGTCTTCAAAACGGCTCTTTTGATTTTAACGGTTCTGGGTTCATGCTTTTCTTTACTGCTGTATTTTGGCGCCGACTTTTTTGTCCGCAGCATTGCCAGGAATTCACAGGCGTACTATTCGCTTATCAGTATTTCCCCGGCGATTTTCCTGGTGACTGTTATGTCTGCTTTTCGCGGGTTTTTCCAGGGGCAGCAGGAGATGAAGCCAACGGCTTTTTCTCAGATTATAGAGCAGCTGGGCAGAATTATCGCCGTGGTCGTTCTGGTTTACTGGCTTTTGCCCATGGGCCTGGAATTCGCCGCCGCCGGTGCGGCATTCGGCGCCGTTGTCGGAGCCTTGTTTTCCCTGTTGTATCTTCTTTTTTTATTCTTCAAAAGCAGGCAGGCTTTTTTGGCAAGAAGTGGGCGTCAGGTTGTACTTAAGGATTTCAGCTTTCAGGAAGTTGTGTACCGTATTTTTGCCCTCTCGATCCCTATCACCCTGGGAAGTCTGGTTATCCCGCTTATAAACTTGCTGGATCTCAGTGTGGTTCCTCGCAGACTTCACCAGGCGGGGTTTTCCACTCAAGAGGCGACGGCTCTTTACGGGCAACTGACAGGGATGGCCAATTCCATAATCCAGTTTCCGGTTCTTTTAACGATTGCCCTGGCCATGAGTCTGGTTCCGGCTATATCTGAAGCGCAGGCCTTAAGAAGTTTTTCTCTTATCCGGAGCAGGACAGAGTTGGCGATGCGAGCAACGCTGTTTTTCGGAATACCGGCTTCGCTGGGCCTTTTTGTTTTGGCAGAGCCGACTACTCTGGTTCTTTTTGATAATATCCAGGCTTCCTATCCCCTCTCGATCCTTTCTTTTGCTGTGGTTTTTCTCTCCCTGTATACAGCAACATCGGGGATCCTGCAGGGGTTGGGCCATACAATAGAACCCGTCAAAAATATGCTGTTTGGTGCTGTTATTAAGTTTGCCCTGAGCTGGTTTTTAACGGCCAACCCTGCTCTGCATATCGGAGGCGCGGCTTTTTCCACTGTTGCCGGTTTCTTAATCGCTTCATTATTAAATATCAGAAAAGTATGCATTCTGACCGGATGGCGTTTTGATTTCCGGGAACTGGCTTTCAAGCCGCTGGCCGCTGTTTTTTTTATGTCCTGGGGAGTCTTTCTCTCTTACAGATTACTGGACGATTTTTTTACTTCCTTATGGCCGGAAAGAATTGCCGGGGGGTTAGTCTTACTTTTCGCCATCTTTGTGGGGATAGTCGTTTATACACTGGTGCTGATTCTAATCGGTGGTTTGAAAGAAACAGACCTGGAGGCAGTTCCACGTTATGGAGGGCCTTTGCTTAAATTTGCACGGCGCTACAGGCTTGTTAAAAAATAAGGTATTTTTTTTATGGAGGCAAAGAATGCGCAGGTTATTTGTAATTGGATTGGGGCGGGGCGAGAATCTGTTACGGTTACTTAAAGAAAGTGGTGAATTAAGCTGTCATACGGCAGCTGCTTATTTCCTGCCGGAAAGTGCAAGACAAAACCTGGAAAATTGCGGTGTTAAACTTTTATTTCTTGAAGATGCCGGGGCAAAGCCGCCGGGATTCCCCCTGGAAGATTTAAGGGAAAGAATGGCGGAAGCGGTTTTCAGCAGCGTCCGGAACGAAGAAGCGGCAGCCTGTCTTCTTCCCGGCAGCCCCTGGCCCGGGGGAGGCCTTTACCAGGAGTTGAGAAAACAGGCTGAGAAAAAGGATTGGTCCGTTCAAGTTTTTCCGGGAGAAGATTTGTGCAGCCCGGTGCTGGAATTTTTGCAGCATGAGAAACAGGATATAGACTTTTCACGCGGGGTGACGTGGATAGATGCTCTTAATCTGGAGGAATTGCGGGAGCCGCCGAGAGGCGAGCTTTTAGTCGCCCATGCCTGCAGCGGTTTTATTTTACAAAAAGCCAGAGAAGTTTTCCTCCGGCAGTACCCTCGACGTCATCCCATCGATATCTTCAAGTTTGACAAAGAGGGTGTGCTTTACCGTTCCGGGAGCGTTTTCCTGGAAGAGCTGGACCAAATAAATGATCCCCACTGCTGGACTTTCCTGCGCGTGCCCCCGCGCCCCTATTACTACCTGGGCGATATGGGCCATTTAATGGAAAAGCTGCGTTCCCCGGAAGGATGTCCCTGGGACCGTGAACAGGATCACATGAGTTTGCGGCCTTTTCTTCTGGAGGAAGCCTATGAAGTTTTGGAGGCTATTGATAACGGGGAACCCCTGAAGCTTTGCGAAGAACTGGGAGATTTGCTGCTGCAAATTCTTTTTCATGCCCAGCTTGCTGCAGAAAAGGATGAATTTTATCTCTGGCAGGTCATTGATGGGATTTCACGCAAGATTTACCGGCGCCACCCCCATGTCTTTCAAAATGAAAAGGCTGAAAATGCCCGGGAAGTTAGTTTAATTTGGCAGAAAATCAAGGAGAAAGAAAAGGGCAGAGAAAAAAAGGACCGTTTTAAGCTGCCTTTGGGTTTTCCAGCCCTGCTCAGAGCTCAAAAAATCCAGAAAAAAGCTTCGGAACTTGGGTTTGATTGGCCCGATAGGCAGGGTGCAGTAAAAAAGATATTTGAAGAACTGGAAGAACTCAGGGAAGCATTGGAAGATGGCCGGAAAGAAGATATTGCCGAGGAGCTGGGAGATCTTTTCTTTTCCCTTGTTAATGTCGCCCGTTTTTTGGGAGTCGATGCTGAAACGGTTCTCAATAGTACGGTTGAAAAATTTATCCGCCGTTTTCGGTATATTGATGCCCAGGTGCAGGCCCGGGGCGGGGATTATACGCGATTTTCCCTCCAGGACCTGGATGCCTGGTGGGAAGAGGCAAAAAATACGGAAATATAATAAAAGGGCAGGTTCACCGGCGAACCTGCCCTTTGTCATAGTGACTCCTTATTGTCAGGAAAAGGAAATGCTATTTTCCCGGAAGTTGTAAAAAATATAGTATCCTGTCAAGAGTCTCAAGAGGCAGGAAAGAACATATTTATGAATACTGAATTTGGAGGAAATTTTGTGCCGGGTAAAAAGGCCAGCATTTTTATCCTTAGCCTTGTTCCTTTTTTGATGGTTTTGGGAAACTCCATGTTGATTCCCGAATTTCCTGCTATAAAAGAAGCCTTACACATTACCCGGTTTCAGGTGGGATTATTAATTACCTTTTTTTCAGCCGCGGCAGCTGCGGCGATCCCTTTTTTGGGATATCTGTCGGACCGGGTTGGAAGGAAAGTAATTATTGTACCGGCTCTGCTTTTTTATGGCCTGGGGGGAGCTGTTTCCGGATTTGTCGCTGCTTTTTTACAGGACCCCTATCATTATATCCTGGCGGGGAGGGTGGTGCAGGGTTTAGGTGCCGCCGGGACCGCTCCTCTGGCTATGGCTCTGGCCGGCGATCTTTTTGTAACAAGAGAACGGAGCGAGGGGATGGGTATTCTGGAAGCCGCGAACGGAATCGGGAAAGTGCTCAGCCCCATCATCGGGGCGGCGGTAGCATTGATCGTCTGGTATGCTCTTTTTTTTTCGTATGCCCTGCTTTCTATTCCGGTAGCCCTTTTGGTCTGGTTTCTGGTGGAGGAGCCGCAGGGGAAAACGCAAAAGGTGTCCTTTAAAAGATACTGTAAAGGAATTAAGGAAATATTTGTTCTCAAAGGGGTCTCCCTTTTATTTAACTTTTTGGGAGGTCTGGTAATTCTGTTTATCCTCTTTGGAGTTCTCTCTTTCACCTCCGATATTCTTGTATCTGAATTTAAACTGGAGGGAGTTGTCAAGGGGCTGGTGTTATCCGTTCCCCTGCTGCTCATGTCCATTACAGCTTACCTGACGGGTATTTATCTGAGAAAGAAAGGTTGTTATTTTAAGTTGTCCTTTGCTTTGGGGCTGCTTATTACCGCTGTGGCCATGGGTATACTTCCTCTTTGCTGCCGGAGCCTGATTGTTTACCCGATTATGCTTGCTTTGTTGGGTCTGGGCAGCGGGATGGTCCTGCCGGCTATTAATACGATGGTCACGAGTGCCACTACGAGCGAGCAGCGTGGGGGGGTTACCTCCCTGTACGGAAGTATTCGTTTCCTGGGGGTGGCCCTGGGACCGCCGGCTTTTTCACTGCTTTTTAACGGCGGAATTTATGTGATGTTTCTCGTCGGAGGAGCGATGGGACTGGCGACGGGGATTGCCGGTTTTTTCTTTATTAATGAGGAAAGGTTGATTCAGATAGAAGAAACGGAAAAATGAAGCGGTGAGCAGAGCTATTTTGCTTGTCAGCGGGAGAATAAATTGATCAGGTAGAGGAAAAAGGCAGCAATTCCTCCGGCCATCAAAGGCCCTACCGGGATACCTTTCAGAAAAACGATGCCGACAATAGAACCGATAACCAGCCCAAGAATTACCTGGGGCTGGCTTTCTAATAGTTGGATTCCCATGTTGTTTAGCCTCGAGGCGATTAACCCTCCGGCAATGGCCAGCAGACCGGGTAAAGAGCAGAAAGTAGCAATGATTTCCTTTGTGCCCACTCTATCCAGAGCTACCGGGACCATGACGGCCAGCATCAGGAACAGCAGCCCTATTTCCACTCCCCGTTCTTCAAGAAGAGGCAGCAGGCTTTTAATCTTCAGAAATTTGATAATCAGGAGCAATCCGGCCGCAATGCTAAGAGAGTTTGATTTTGCCACAAGTCCCAGTATAAAGATGACGGCAATAAAAATTATCCCGCTCACCAGAATGCCCCTTACCAATGATGATCTTTTCTCCGTTACATTCCATATATATTCCGGGAAAAAGCAAGGTAGTCATTTTCGTGCAAAGATTGAGCATGATTCCGGGAAGGGATTTTAGGGGGCTCGCTGTTCGCGTGAGCCTGCCTACAGCAGTTTATTTTTTGCTAAATATAATCGGAAGGTATCGGACCGAAGGCCCCTGCGAAGGGATTCCAGGGAGATAACATCGCTGCCCTGGATATTCCCCAGGTTAACATCGGAACCCAATAAGGTGATAAACTCAATCTGCTGTGTTTTTATCGGCGCTTCCCAGATAAGTTTGTTTGGATCCGGAACCAGCATCAGCAGTTGTGTTAATTTCTCTGTTTTAATATCGCCCTGTTCGGTAAAAATGGTGACATTTTTTCCGGATTCTCTTGCTTCAACAATAACTTTAAAAGCCCCGTCATCCAGGTCTTTACTGACTTGTTCCGCCATTGAATCCGTCAGAAAAGCCTCCCGGGAATCTTTTTTCCCGATCTCTGTCAGAACAAGAAATCCCATTTCTCCTGCTGTTCGAATAGCCCGGCTCCTTTCCCGGGAAGAAAGATAAATGGTTCCGTCCGATATCTCTACGGTGGAAAAACTCAGTTCTTTGGCCCTCTGCAGATATGAGGAAAACTTCCCCTGGGAAATGGCGATCTCAGAGAAAGTGCCTCCCGGGTAAACCCGGATCCGATGTGAAGAGATCATTTCAATTTTCTGTTGCAAAAGCAGTGGATTATAGAGCGCAGACGTGGCAAAACCTAATTTCCAAAAATCGATGTACCCGGCGCTCATTTCCAGCAGATCTTCTGTTTCTCGCAGGCCCATCCCCTTGTCAATAATCATTGTAATACCGCTGTTGCGGGGTTTGATAGCCCTTTCTCGCAGGGGAAAAGAAAAATCAAGCCCCCAGCCATTATGTACTCTTTTTTCTTCCAAACCGGTTCGCTCCTTTGTAAAGTTGTTTTTTCCCCTATCTTATTCTTGATAAAGACCAGGAGTGTTATCGGGAAAAGGCTAGGGCTGAATAATTTTATTACTGGCAAGTAAAACTAAAGCGGGAACGTAAATTTTACAAAAAAAATACAGAAGAAAGAGAGAAAAAAAGTGGAGGGTTTTAACGGCTTAGCGAGAAGATATCTTTGTCCTGTTGTTATTGTTGTCATGCTAGTTTTTGCTCCGGTTTTTTCCGGGTGCAGTCCTGCTGAAATTTCTCCTCCGGGAGACGATGAAGAAGAGGCTTTGCCTTCTTTGCCGTCGGAGATAGATGCCGGTGAGAGGGAAGAACCCCAAATTTCCGTCTACGTTGCTGAAAGGGGCGAGGTAGAGGTTATGCCCATAGAGGAATATGTCGCCGGGGTTGTCGCCGGAGAGATGGAACCCGGCTGGCCCAAGGAGGCGCTGGCGGCTCAGGCTATTATTGCCAGGACTTTTACCCTGCAGAAAATCACCGAAACAGGAGGGGTCCCTCATCGAAATGCACATGCTTCTACGGATATAGAAGAATTTCAGGCCTACAGTGCCGCAGATATTACGCCGAAGATCAGGGAGGCGGTAAACCTTACGCGGGGCAAAGTTATCTGTTATCGAAAACAATTCATCAGAGCCTGGTTTAGTGCCTATGCCGGTCCCAAAACAGCCAGAGCAGACGAGGGTCTAAACTTTGAAGGAGGAAACCCACCTTATATACATATCGTTGAAAGCCCCGGCCAGGAGATCATACCTTCCGAAGAGGCAAACTGGTCTGTCAGTTTTCCTCTTGAAAAGGTTAGAGAAGCAGTAACGGAGGTGACAGGTCAGGATCCGGGTGTGGTGGAACAGGTGCAGATAAAAGATAAAGGCCCCTCCGGTCGTGTCAATACCTTTGTTGTTAATGATCAGGAGATTTCCGGACCCGGAATGCGGTTGGGTTTGGGAACTACCGAGATGCGTTCGACATTTATTAATGAGATGAATATAGAAGGTGGGATATTAAAAATGACGGGAACAGGGTACGGGCACGGTGTTGGGATGTGCCAGTGGGGAGCCAGAGCACTGGCTGAAGACGGAATGGCTCCGGAGGATATTGTCAATTATTTTTACCGGGATATCAGAATTGTTTCTCTCTGGGATTAGCACTTTTTAGCATCCTGCTCCAAAAAGTAAGGAATATTTTTTCGGCTTCTCCTGTATAATGAACTAAAAAGGAGAGCTTTTTTTATGGAGGATAAATATATTTCCAAACAAATGGTCAACCGGCATAAACTGGTTATTGATAACCGGGAGAAAATGGAAATTTATGGCGTTTTACATGTAGACAGCTTTGATGACAGGGAAATAATCCTGGAAACCGAACAGGGTTTGCTGGCTATGCGCGGGGAAGAACTGCATATAAAAAATCTTAACCTTGAGCAGGGAGAGCTTACGGTGGAAGGTTTTCTTCTTGAACTGGCATACTCAGAAATGAAAGGTTTGAGAAAAGACAGGGGAAAAAGTTTTTTTGAGCGGCTTTTTAAGTAAATGTCGGATTTTATTATTGAGCAGCAGGTCGTGGTATTTTTTACGATATTGTTTTTCGGTTTTTTGGCCGGATTCTTCTTTGACCTTTTCAGGGCTGTTAAAAATGTTTTTCAACTGCGGTCCAGCGTTCTATTTTTAACTGATTTCCTTTTTTCCCTGCTCATAACCTGGATTGTTTTCCAGGTGCTTTTTCAGCTGCACTGGGGAGAAGTCAGGGTTTACGTTTTTATTTCTTTTTTCTGCGGAATCACACTCCATTATCTTTTTGTCAGTCAGTATTTGTACCGTTGTTTTTATCGTTTTCTTAATAAATGTTTAAAGACAATCATAAAAATTTTAGACAGAGGGGAGGAATTGCATAAGAAAAGCAGAATTATAGTAAACCAGAAAATAGTACGTTGGAGAAATATAATTAGAAAGGGAAAACAGCATGGAGGGTAAGGTCGTCAAGTATCCATCCCGTCTGAAAAAGAAAAGCGGAAAGAAAATTGTGTTCTGGCTTTTTGTTTGCTTTATTCTTGCCGGGGTGTGTTTATGCCTGGGACAAACCCTGTCAATATGGAGGGCCAGGAGCGAACTTCTGGATCTTGAGAGACAGCGGAATGCGCTACTGGAAGAAAACGAACTTTTAAAAGAAGAAAGGTTGCTTTTACATGATAATGAGTACCTTGAAATCCAGGCCAGGAAACAATTGGGAATGGTGAGGCCGGGAGAGATTATTTTTTTTGTTGGCGATTAGAAATGTTAAATTAAGTTAATTTGAGCCAAATATCTTGACAATTTGTCAAGAGTAGATATAATCTAGCGATATAATCATTTATCTTTTAATAAGGAGGATTATTTTTAGATGCCGTCGCTTCAGGTAGGGAGTATTGTGGAAGGGGTGGTTACAGGAATTACAAATTTTGGGGCGTTTGTTCTATTACCCAACGGTGAAACAGGTTTGGTGCATATTTCCGAGGTGGCAGATTCCTATGTTAAGGACATTAGTGAGCATTTACAAAAAAAGGACAAAATCAAGGTTAAAATTCTGTCCGTGAACGGGGACGGAAAAGTGGGACTTTCTATTAGACGAGCTATTGAGGGTGAAAAAAGAGGAAGCTTGCGCAGAGGGGCCCGGATTTCCGGCCCGGTGGGTATGTCATTTGAAGACAAAATTAGCAAATTTATGAAAGAAAGCGATGAAAAGCAGCAGGATCTAAAGAAAAATACAGATTCCAAAAGGGGCGGCGGGCGGAGTTATAGACATAGTTTTGAATAACTTTTTGATTTGCACTTTTTAATTATCAGTTTTTTTTGTCTGTATTTATATTTCTAATTATATTTGTTTTTTAAGAAGAGCGTATATCAGGCACCCTGGGGTGCCTTTACTGTTGTTGAAGGGAATTCGTTTCCGGGAGGACAGAGATGAAAGAACGAACAGTTGGCGCTATTGATTTGGGAAGCAATTCACTTCGTCTGCTGATGGCGAGGGCTGAAAAGGGTGTTATTCGTCTGCTTGGCAGTGAGCTGAGAGAAACCAGGTTGGGTGAGGGTTTAATTACCGGAGGAAAATTTTTTCATCCGGCGAGAGAGAGAACCCTTAAGGCGCTTACTTCCCTCCTGGAGATCATGAAGAAGCAGGTGGATAACGGAGTAATAGTTGCGACCAGTGCTGTGCGCGAAGCGGCCGACGGGAAACAATTGCTGGACGATATTGCAGCTTTTTCTCCCTTTCCTGTGCGCCTTCTTTCCGGTGAAGATGAAGCTTTTTATGGATTCCGTGGTGCGGTTGGAGCAATGGGTTCGGACGAAGATGAGGAAGATGTGCTTGTGCTCGATTTGGGCGGGCGGAGCACGGAACTTTCATGGCAGGAAAAAGGTGTTTGCAGAGGCTGCAGCCTGCCTTTCGGAGCAGTAAATCTGACGAGTAGTTTCCTGTTCTCCTTAAGTGAAGAGAATATACAAAGAGTAAAGGAGTTTGTTTATGAACTCCTGGATAAACAATCCGGGTTATTGCCCGGAAAAAAGAGGAGAAAACTTTTAGGATTGGGAGGGACAGTGACAACTCTTGCCGCGTTGTCACTCAATCTGTGGCAGTATAACCCGGAACAAGTTCACCGGTATTGCTTATCAAGAGCGGAGGTTAAAAAGTGGGGGCAGTTCTTTTTACATTCGTCACGACAGAAAATAATTCAAATGCTGCCTTTTTCTGCAAGACGTGCCGACATTATTCCGGCGGGGACTTCTGCTTTGTTCTCTGTTATGGAATACCTGGGATATGATAGTATCAGTGTTTCCGAGGGAGGACTCCTGCTGGGTATCCTTCTTGAATTAACTGGCTGCCAGGTCGATTTAACGCTATTTCCCGGGAAATAGCTCTAACTAAGGATTTTCAATATCCGCAGGCGATTAATCGCTGCGGCAACTTCCTGAGGCCGGGGAATGGCATATTCTCCGGGATTTTGTCCATAATAGGGAGAAATAATATCCAGTCCCTTTTTTTTCAGCTCCGTGAAGCCGAGATTAATGGCTTGCCTCATCGTTTTTTTTCCATCCAGGTAGCCTCTTTTTAACAGAAAGAGAATGAAATCACCGATAGCCCTGGCCTGGCTGGGATCGACCAGTTGTTCCACGTATGACAGATCTATAATATTCCTGCCAAACCGGATCTCATCCGTATTCCTGGCTGCAACTTTTGTTTTACCGTTTCGCCGGGGATCGAGGCTTCCGGGGTGAGGGGTTCGCAACCTTACCCGGCCAAATTTCCCGTTGCCCTCCTCGCTCCTTCCTGTTTTGTATAAAGCGGCGATCTCTTTTGCTTTTACCGTAACTTGTCGCGGCCTGTATTCCTCCATCAAAATTACTGTATCGGCAACATCAAAATAATCACCCGAGCCTCCGATGACTAAAAGAGTTGAAACGCCATGTTCCCGGTACAGGGTGCGGACTTT
>CAYQQF010000024.1:0-15275 GCA_964419485.1 uncultured Dethiobacter sp. | reverse complement strand
CCATGATGATATTCTGAGGGGCAAAAACAACCATATCTCGAATCTCTTTTTTTATCCTGTAACCTTCTTCTTCCTGGATAAAAAAGCGGTTCAGCCGTTCCGGAGAAACATCGGCAGCGATATTGGCCGTATAGAAGCCCTGTCGGGCTTTTTCAATGGCGTCACTGTCAAGATCGGTGGCAAATACCTGAAGCGAGACGTTTGCAGCAGGGTTGATGTGATTCATTGTCTCTTTTAAAATAATGGCCAGCGAATAAGCTTCCTCCCCTGTGGAGCAGGCGGGCACCCAGGCCCGCAGAGTCTGATTAGGCGCACGCCCGCTTATGAGCTCCTGGATGACCAGCTCCTTCATCTGTTCCCACGCCTCCGGGTCACGAAAAAAACTGGTCACACCGATCAGGAGTTCCTTGAACAGCACCTGCAATTCCTGAGGATTATCCTGCAGAAAACGTATATAAGTTGCCAACTCACCGATTTGGTGAATGCCCATGCGTCGTTCAATGCGGCGGTAAACGGTGGTCTTCTTATAGAGAGAGAAATCATGGCCTGTCTGTGAGCGCAGCAGGATGACGATCTTTTCGAAGGCACTGCGGTCTTTGTCTGCCAGGTCTTGTCCGAATCCGCTGATAAGCGGTTTGTTTATAAGATAGTCGACAATCTTTAAGGGCAACTCCTCCGCCGGGGCCACGATATCAACCAAGCCTGTGTGAATGGCACTACCCGGCATGCCGTCGAATTTAGCCGAAGCCGGTTCCTGCACAAAGACCATGCCTTCCTTTTCCTTAATAGCTTTAAGACCCAGCGTGCCGTCGGTGCCCATACCTGAAAGGATAACCCCTAAGGCCCGTTCCTGCCGGTCATCAGCCATAGAACGAAACAAGTAATCTATAGGCAGACGAAGACCGCGGGGTGCTGCCGGTTCAAAGAGGTGCAGCGCCCCATGGAAAAGGGACATGTCCTTGTTCGGCGGGATGAGATAGACGCAGTCCGGACGGACGGGAGTGTTTTCCCGAACCTGGTAGACCGGCATGGCGGTAACACGTTTAAGCAGCTCCACCATGATACCTTCACGCGTCGGATCCAGATGCTGAACCACGACAAAAGCCATGCCGCTTTTCTCCGGAACGTTCCGCAAGAACAGCTCCAAAGCCTCCAAGCCCCCCGCAGAAGCGCCGATGCCGACGATGGGAAAGTTTGCATCGGTCGTTTCCACCCGGTCAGTGTTGTGGTATTCGTCTGTTTTATCCTCTGCTTGCCTGTCAGGATTTTTTCGATTCGTCAACCTTATCTCTCCATTTCTTTCGCACTATTAGTCAGGAAATACTACACTAATCCTTTATCCCAGAGCCACTGATTGCTCTTATTTCTCTTCACTTAATGGACTCTATTATATTAAAATTCAGCATATTGCAATTATTTCCTGCTATTTATCATAAAACGGGGTTAATTTATTGACAATGAATTAACCTTATACATGAATAAATGCTTACTGCTCATAATTCATCACCAGCACTTCATCAATTTCGCCCCTTTTATCGGCTTTGGAATTAATGGCTCTCTTCGCCTGTATAACTTCGATGCGGTAATTATGGTAGAGATCTTTAATGAATTCGGTGGCCGAATTGGAAAGGATGAACTTAACCCCTTTCTTATTCAGCTCATCACATGCCTTTTTCAAGCGTATCTGCTCGTCCCGATCAAAACCGTTTTTATCATATCCGGTAAAACCGGCGGTATCTGAAAGTGGGTCATACGGCGGGTCAAGATAGACAAAGTCCCCTCTTTTCGCCCCTTTTAAGGCATGCTCAAAGTCCTGGCAGGTAATAATGATATGGGCTTTATTAAAATAACGGCTCACAGCTCTTAAGGTACTTTCATTGACAATATCGGGTTTTTTGTAATTGCCGAATGGAGTGTTGAACTCTCCGGCTTTATTAACCCTGAAGAGACCGTTGTAGCAAGTCTTGTTCAGGTAGATCATTCTTGAAGCCTTTTCCACAGGTGAAAGCCTGTCGTACTTCATCCTGTCTCGATCTTGCCGACGCAGCTCATAAAAATAGTCTTTGTTGTTTTGATGTTTTTTAAGGTCTTCAATTAATTCCTCAACATTATCTTTTATTACCTGGTAAATATTCATTAATTCGCTGCCGATATCATTTACGACGGCTTTCTCCGGTTGCACTTTAAACAAAACTGCCCCGCCTCCAAGGAAGGGCTCAAAGTACGTTGAGAAGGCCTTGGGGATATATTTTGTAATCTGATCTAATATCTGCCGTTTCCCTCCGGCCCACTTTACGACAGGGACAACCAGTATATCTTTTTGCATCATTATAACCTCATTCAGGCAAAGAATGCTAAAGCTGTTTTGGGGAGCAAAGTAATCGACAGTTCCTCTTAAACTTTTATTCTCTTTCCGATCATTGGAATCCTTGCAGAACTCCGTACTTTTTCTGTGGAGGCAAATTATTTCGCAGGAATTTTTTCCATTTTTTTGGCTTTTTTTTACTTTATATATATTTCTGACAATGCTTGACTTATTATTTTGTGGCATATAAAATAAATCATAGCTTAGACCTGTAATTAAAGGCAATTACAGGCAAAAGCAGTTTCTATTTCGAGGGAAAACCTCAATAGAGACTGCTTTCTAATGTATATCTATTACTTATAAGGGGGAACTCAGGTATGAGAAAGAAAGTATTCTTGCTGTCACTTTTGTTCATTTTTGTCTGTGGTTCGTTATTGTTGCCAGGATGTGGTGGCTCGGAGGAAAGTAGTGGTGGTGGTGGTGAAGTCGTAGATGAAATTACCATTGGTGCCCTGCTTCCTATGAGCGGAGACCTGGCGGTTTATGGGCAGAACGTACAGAAAGGAATTAACCTGGCTGTGAAGCAGATCAATGAGGCAGGCGGTCCCCTGGGTAAGAAACTTAATGTAGTATTCAGAGACTGCCAGACCGACCCTACCGCATTGCGGGATGGCGCCGAGAAATTGGTGAATGTGGACAAGGCACCCGCCATCATTGGCCCCATGATCCGCGCTGATGTCGCCACTCCGGTTGCGGCGCCCAATCACGTTGTACTTATTTCTCCATCCAACACCCCTACCTGGGTGACTACGTTGGATGATGATGACTATACCTTTAGGACAACTGCCTCCGATGCTATTCAAGGCAAGGTGCTTGGTCAACAGGCCTGGGAATGCGGTTACAAGACCGCGGCAATCCTGTATATCAACGATCCCTACGGCGGAGGCCTGGCCGAGAGCACCAGTGAGTGGTTCGAAAAATCAGGAGGCAAAGTGCTGGGCGTTGCTGCATACGATCCGGGAGAAGTCGCTTACAGAATGCAGCTTAACGAGCTGGCCAAGGATGATCCTGATGTGCTTATTTTAATCGGTTATCCCGAGAGCGGTATAGTAATCCTCAGAGAGGCACTGTCAGCAGGACTGTTCGACCAGTTTATGTTTCCCGACGGCATGCAGTCCGAGCAGATCATCGAAGATGTTGGCGGCGACTTTCTTGAGGGAATGTATGGTACCGGCCCCGGTGCTGCGGATACCAAATCGTACGAGAACTATCTTAATGCTTACGAAGAAGAATATGGTGAAAAACCAGCTACTGCCTATACCGAGAATGCCTATGACGGGGTAGTAGCCATAGCTCTGGCTATGGAGGCTGCCGGCGAAGAAGCACTGCAGGAAGATCCGGGTATGGCCATTCGCGACAATCTCCGTGTAGTATGCAATTCCCCTGGTGAAGAGATTACTGCCAGCGTGGATGGATTCAAGCAAGCTTTCGAATTGATTAAGCAGGGCGAGGCGATCAACTATGAGGGTGCTGCCGGATCTATAGATTTCGACGAGTATGGCGACACGGTAACACCGATTCTGATATGGAAAATCGAGAACGGCGAAATCGTGCCGGTCAGATCGGTCGTTGCGGAATAGGCTGAAAATAGGATTCGAAAAAGAGTGCAAAGAGGTGCGGAGCCATGTCAGAAACTATTCTTCAAATTGAAGGTTTAACCAAAAAATTCGGTGGGGTCGCGGCGGTACATGATTGCTCTCTTGAAGTTAAACGCGGTTCTATAACCGGGTTAATCGGGCCCAATGGGGCGGGGAAAACCACCTTGTTTAATTTGATCACCGGGTTCCTTTCCCCGGACACAGGGAGAGTTATCTTTAAGGGTAAGGACATCACCGGCCTGGCTCCGCACCAGGTGTTCAAGAACAGGTTGTTCCGCAGTTTCCAGATAGCCCGGGACTATCCCGAAATGACTGTGTTGGAAAACTTGATGGTCATTGCTGAAGAACAGTTGGGAGAGAGCCTTTTCAACGCCTGGTTCAGAACCGGGCAGGTAAATCGTCAGCAAAAACTTATCGCGCGGAAAGCCCTGGATATATTGCGGTTCATTGAGCTGGAACAAAAAAAAGACCTGCCGGCCAAGTATCTCTCAGGGGGAGAGAAAAAACTTTTGGAAATCGGCAGGATGATGATGGTGGATCTGGAAATGGTACTTCTGGACGAGCCGGGAGCTGGAGTCCCCCCTGCACTCCAGAATAAAATCATGGATTACATTCGAAGTCTTTCCCGAGAGCATGGACTAACTCTGTTTATCGTGGAGCACGACATGGATATTATCATGAATATCTGCGATACTATCATTGTCATGGTTGAAGGGAGCACTTTCACACAGGGAACGCCTGAACAGGTACGTTCCAACCCTGCAGTAATCGAAGCATATCTGGGCAGGGTCGGGGAGGAGAAGGTATGAGCAATATCCTGGAAATACGGAACCTTGTGGCGGGATATGGGGTTCAGGACGTGATATTCGACGTTTCTGCAGCTATTGGTTCCGGCGAGATCGTGGCGGTAATTGGTCCCAACGGTGCAGGCAAGAGCACTCTGCTCAAGGTAATAGCCGGTATCATCACACCCCGAAGCGGAGATATCTTGCTCAAAGGCAATTCCTTGCTTGGTTGTTCTCCCTGGCAAATTACCTCTCGAGGGATAAGTTGGGTTCCTCAGGACGATAATGTATTTTCTTCTATGTCTGTCAGAGAAAACCTTGAGATGGGCGCATATCTGGTGCGCGGTAATATTACCGATCGAATCGAGGAAGTATGCGATCTCTTTCCGCAGCTAAAGAAGCGTATGGGACAACTGGCCGGAAGTCTATCCGGTGGCCAGAGGCAGATGCTGGCCGTAGCTCGCGGCCTGATGACCCGTCCTGGCCTGTTGTTGTTGGACGAACCTACTGCTGGGCTGGCACCCAACCTGGTCTTTACAATGCTGGATCAGATCAGGCAGATCACCGTGCGCTTGAAAAGTTCAGTGTTGCTGGTCACCCAGACACTGGATGCTGTCCGGTTATCTGACCGGGGTTACCTCCTGTCAGCGGGCATGATAAGGTACGAAGATAGCACTGACAGGTTTCTGGCAAATCAGGACGTAAAAGAACTTTATTTTGGAGGACAGGTATCTTCCCCTTAAGATGGAGGTAACTATGACAGATCTGGTTGATCTTCTTATTAGCGGTATAGTCTATGGAAGCATCATCACTGTAGGGGCAATCGGACTCACGTTGATGTCTGATATACTTGATTTTTTTAATTTCGCCTATGGCGATTTTTTCACCCTGGGCGCTTTTAGCTCTCTTGCCTTTCTGGCAGTAATTCCTTACCAGGGCACTTTTGCCGGTCTCAGTTTTGGTTGGGCCATGGTACTTGCCGTCTTGCTAGCGGTGCTGGTGACCGTATCGGTGATGTTGCTGTTTGACTACTTGTTTTTCCGCAGGCTGAGAAATATGGGGGTTTCCCCCTTATTTATGTCCATTGCGTCCCTGGGGGTTTCTTTCATTATAAGGTCCATTATTTTTATGATCTGGGGTCCTAAGGTACGATATTATTCCAGTGAAATTCAAATGAGCAGGGAAATCCTGGGTATAAACATCAGGCCGGATAACCTGGTAATACTGATTTGTGCGTTATTTCTGGTGGCGTCAGTCTATTACTTCTTGAAGAATACCAGAATCGGCAAAGCCCTGCGCTCTGTATCGGACAACAAAATGCTGGCTCAGGCATCCGGTATGCGACCATCCCGGATGATTATGTGTACATGGATCATTTGTGGCGTACTGGCCGGGGTGGGAGGCACCCTGTTCGGCATACAGGTACAATTGAATCCCAACATGGGATGGAATTTTTTAATCCCTCTATTTGTGGCGGTGATCATGGGCGGTATAGGAAGTTTCTGGGGTGCCCTGATCGGCGGCATGGCTATTGGCATCACAGAGGAACTGGTTACCGGCTTGATTCAGAACCTGTTCAATGTCCTGGAATTACAGGTCAACGTCTCGGCGTACAAGCCGGCCGTAGCTTTCGTTTTTGTCATTGTGATTCTGCTGCTTAGACCTTACGGTTTGTTTGGCAAACCGCAGTTCAACCTGAGACGCTAAATAAACAAACAGCGGTCAGCCTGATCTGCTTGATCTTATTAAATATCAAAAGAAAAAAGGAAAATAACTGTCATGGTTAATTATCTCTCCTCATACCTGATCATGAGCTGCATCTACGCGATAATGGCCCTTGCTCTTAACATGCAGTGGGGCTACACCGGCCTGATGAACTTCGGAATTGGAGCCTTCTATATGGTGGGCGCATACACCTCTGCCATTCTCTGCGGGTTGCCAAGCCCCGAGCACGTAGGAGGTTTTAGCCTGCCGATTCCTGTTGGAATCGCCGGGGCAATCTGTATGGCAGGCCTGATTGCATATTTACTGGCTTTCCCCGCGCTTAAACTACGGGGAGGACCTTTTGCCATTGCGTTACTTGCCATTCAGGAAACCATATTCCTGGTTATTAAAAATGAATCCTGGCTGACCAATGGTGTATGGGGAATAAGGGATATTCCGCGACCATTTTTTGAATTGATAAACCCCCGTTACTACGTGTTTTTTTTCCTGATCATTGCAGTTGTGATGCTTGCGCTTACCTATTTTTCTATGGAACGTGCGCTTAACTCGCCATGGGGCAGAGTATTGCGAGCTATCCGTGAGGATGAAACGCTCACCGATATGTCCGGAAAGGGATGTTTTCATTTTCGGTGTCAGAGCTTCGTATTCAGCTCCATGATAGCGGGACTGGCGGGTGCTTTATACGTGCATTATACAGGTTTTGTAAGCCCTCAAACCTTTTCGCCGCTCATGTCTACTTTCCTGGTTTGGCTTATGGTGATGGTTGGAGGGACAGGAAACAACAGAGGTGTAATACTGGGTGCGTTCCTGGTGTGGGGCGTCTGGGTCGGCAGCGATTTCATTACTGACCTGGTGCCCGCGAGCGTGGCTACCCAGATCGGTTTTATTAGAATGTTTTTTGTAGGAATTATCCTGACGGTTACCGTATTGACCAGGCCCCAAGGGTTGCTTACTCAAAAATTGCGTAATATTCAACTGTTGGAGGAGGAAAAACACGGATGACACGGATCACCAGAGATAAGATTACTTACCGGTTCAGCCCGGATCTGGAGCCGGTTGCCGTAGTGCAGCCCGGCGGGGTAGTTGAAGTTCAGACGCACGATTGCTTTACCGGGCAGCTGCAGACCGAAAAAGACCTGATCTCTGAAGTAGATTTTTCACGGGTAAATCCCGCTACCGGACCGATTGCCGTAGAGGGAGCTAAACCCGGCGATCTGCTTGTCGTGGAGATTCAGGACATCGCATTAGGAGAACACGGATTTATGGTTACCATTCCCGGAGAGGGAGCTTTTGGTAATCGGTTCACTACGCCCGTTACCAAAATGGTGCGGGTAGAAGGTGGAAGGTTCCACTTTAACCGTTCCCTTTCATTCCCGGTTCGTCCCATGATCGGGGTCATTGGGGTTGCTCCGGAACGCGAAGCGGTTCCCTGCGGGGAAATCGGCGATCATGGAGGCAATATGGATGCAACGGTGATCACCACGGGTTCGAGACTTTATTTTTTGGTAAGACAGAGCGGCGGGCTGCTTGCCCTGGGCGATGTTCACGCGGGGATGGGAGACGGAGAGGTGGTCATCTGTGGAGTTGAAATTCCGGCCGTTGTGCGGATCAAGCTCGGGCTGGTTCCCTCTCCGGAGTACGCACCGCTTCGACCGGTGATTGAGCTCAAGGACCGATTCATTACCATCGGTCATGGTCCTACTCTGGATAGTGCATCACAACAAGCCCTGGACGACATGATCGAGCTGGTAATACACAAGACCGGCATGCAGGTAGCGGAAGCGGCGATGCTTATCAGCGCGGTGGGCGATTTAAAAGTGTGCCAGATTGTAGATCCCCAAAAAACGGCGCGGGTGGAGATGCCGCGTGCTGTTTTGCCCGATTCAACATCGCTGTGGATACCGCAATTCTAGCCGGAATTTGAATTAACCAGCAGGCCGCAATGCATGAAAAATCTTCTTTCACTGCGGCCTGTTTTTTATTTTATTATTTTTTAAACTGCAATTCTTCCTTTAACCGCTCAACTTCCTTTTTCAGCGACGCTACCTGAGACAGGGTCAAACATGGGAGGAAAAACAATAATTCCGGGCTTTAACAAACCTTCGGCAACCTGTTCACAGTATCTCGCCACAGGGCTTTCTTTTTCCAAAGGTTTGATCATAAAATCTTTAAGGGCAGTTTGTTCATCAAATACGGCAAAATTACCTGTATTATTATTTAGTAAAGGCGCTTACTTTTCCCCTTATAAATTTCCTTCACTAATTTCGCAATCTGCCTGCCCGCCTGCTTCTCTTTAAGGCGCAGCCTGCCTTCCTTTTTAGCCTCAAGGTGTGCCAGCTCCTTTTGCAGTTTCAACCAGCTATTCCACCTTTGCATGTCCAGCTTCCCGGTATGCAGCGCTTCCCTGACGGCACATCCCGGTTCATTGTTATGGCTGCAGTCGTGGAAACGGCAGAGTTTAATCAGTTCCTCAATATCACCGAACATAACCTCCATGCCCGTATCCGCCTTCCAGAGGGATAACGACCTCATCCCGGGCGTATCCAGAATCATTCCTCCCCCGCTCAAAAGGACAATTTCCCTGTGCGTGGTGGTATGCCTGCCCCTGGCATCATTCTCCCGGATAGCCTGTGTTTTAAGCAGGTCTGCTCCTGCCAGATTGTTTGCCAGGGTCGATTTGCCGACACCCGAAGAACCAAGGAAGGCAATGGTTTTTCCCCGCAGGAAATACTTCCTTACTTCCTCCATACCCTCCCCGGTTACACAACTTATGGCATGGACTTCCACGCCCGGTGCAGTGTCGCAGACAAGTGCTTTTTTAGTTGCCACATCGCCGCAGCAATCGGTCTTGGTCAGCACAACAACCGGTATGGCCCCGCTTTCCCATGCCGCAATCAGGTACCTTTCCAATCTGCGCAGGTTAAAATCCCTGTTCAAAGATTGCATCAGAAAAACATAATCCACATTTGCAGCCACAATTTGTTCTTTGACGGCCAGCCCGGAAGCAGCCCTGGAAAATTTTGTTTTTCTGGGAAGAACAAAACAAAGGGATAACAGGCCGGTTTCTGCGGTGCATTGTAAAGCTGCCCAGTCACCGACCGCCACCTGCGGATCATTGTCATACTTCTGCCGGGGCCTGTTCACCAGAAATTCGCCCGGATCGGCAACTACCCGCAGCATTTGGCCGTAGTCTGCTATTATTCTTCCCGGAAACATTTTTTCTGCATATCTTTCTTTCCACTGGCTGGCAAAATATTCATCCCATCCATAATCTTCTATACTCATTGTTCCAATTCATCCTTTTCGTTTTCTTTTTAATCCGCAAAAAACATAAAAAAATCCGCAGATCGACCACCTGCGGGTTTAAGAGAACACATCTTTTCTATTGCGGTGTGCCCTTTATTCTGTCCTGAATTAAAGCAATAAAAAAACACGCTACCGGCGTGTGCTGCTCTTTTTTAAAAGACACGATTCAGGTTGCTCGAAAGGAGTTCTGCACAGGGAACACAAATAAAAAATGAAAGGCCATGGGGTGCATACCTGTGCCGATATTTAGTTAGCTGGAGATCACCCTGACATCTTTTACCGACATTAAAGCAACTCCTTTCGCTTTCAAATGGCAGAAATACTGCACCGTTTGTATTATATACCTGACTGCCGGGCGCTGTCAACTGACTCCGGCCTGGAGGTGCAGCAATTAATATAGCCGGGTAAATTTTTTATTCACTGTTTGGCCTTATTATGATATATTGGCATTGATGTTCAATGAGGATGTTATCCTGGTGCCTCGGGAGGTTAATTATGAAAGCTGCTGAAGGGAAATTTGGCCGCATCTTTGTAATCCGGCTGGAGGATGGCGACATTGTGCCCGCCTGCCTGGAGGAATTCGCTCAGAAAAAAAACATTAAGGTTGGGTTAGTAACAATGATCGGCGGCCTGGGGGCAGGCGATGTTGTAGTAGGCCCACGCCGGTCGGATGTACTGCCGCCCGATCCGATGCTTGTGCCGGTGGAAGGGGCTCACGAAGTGGTGGGCGCAGGTGTGATCGCCTCCGATGAAGAAGGACAGCCGAAACTCCATCTGCACGCGGCTCTGGGGCGTTCTGGCCAGACAACCGCCGGGTGCCTGCGGCCGGGCGTGAAAACCTGGCTGGTTGGAGAGGTAATCATCTGTGAAATCCTGGGCGTTGACAGCAAGCGCGTTTTAGACGAAAAAAGCGGCTTCGCCTTGTTGGAGCCATAGAACTCTTTCTAAAAAAGCGACCGGCTCGAGCCAGTCGCTTTTATCGTTGTTCGGACATTTGCTTATTATTTTGTTCCCGTATAGATAAGGACCGCGTCCCGTAAAAATAGCGCCAACCCGGGTTGTTTCTTATCGTAATACGCCGTAAATCTTTCATCATCTACGTACATCTGTGCAATTCCCGCATGGGCTTCCCTGGTGTAGCTGTCCCAGTAACAGCTTAACCACCGGCGGTGCAAATCCGCCGCTTTTTGAGCCTGCTCGCTGCCGGGATCGCCGGTTTTAAAGGCGGCATAAAGCAACTCCAAAAATTCTTTTTCCAGCTTCACAGCCTCGTCATATCGTTCCTGCGACATACCTTTCAGCTTTTCATTCGATTTGTTAACAGCTTCATCGCCGTATTTTTTACGAATTTCCTCACCATACTTTTTTTCGTTGTCTTCTAGTAATTTTTGTTTCAAACCCTCAAATTTTTCTTGATCGCTCATGGTAATCCTCCCTTCAATTGAGGCAATTGTTTTTTCAACATTACCAATTAACAAATCCAATTTCTCTCTTTTTTCAAGAAGCTTCTCACGGTGTTTCCTCAGCGCTGTTGCCCGGTTAAATGAAGGCGAGGTTATTATCTTCTTAATTACCCCGAGGCTGACACCCAGCTCCCGGTAGAAAAGAATCTGCTGCAGCCTGTCAACTTCGTCCGGACCATAGATGCGATATCCTGACGAGTTAATTCTTGCCGGCTTAAGAATTCCTATCTCATCATAATATCTCAGCGTCCTGGGGCTGACATTGGCTATTTGGCTTAGCCTCTGCACTGTATATTCCATGTTCGGCCTCCTGTCAGAAAAACTATATACCTTTACGTAACGTTAATGTCAAGGGTTTTTCTTAATTTTTTTCCATATAAAATATGTTTTATTAAGCAAAAGGAACCAGCTTCCTTTTTTCGACGTCCCTAGAGTACAAAATCAAACAGAAAGAAAGGATGTTTGAAAATGAAGGGGGTAAGAAAACGTCAACTGGTGACAGTAATACTGCTATTACTTATGATTTTAACTCTTCCTGCTGCAGGATGCCGCCAGGAGACAATAAGCGGTGAAGAAAATATAACGGTGCCTGAACAGGAAGCGGAGGTGCTCGATTCTTTTGATCCCGCACTTTCCGGTGCAGTCAATAAATTGGGAATGAAATTGTTTGCCGAACTCCTGGAAGAAGATAAGGAAATCTTTATCTCGCCCGCAAGCATTGCCCTGGCCCTGGCCATGACCTGCAATGGCGCCCGGGGAGAAACCCGGGACGCCATGGCCGGCGTTCTGGGAATTGAAGGAGTTGAACTGGAAAACTTTAATGAGCACAATCAGGCTCTGCTCTATATGCTCCAGCATGCAGATCCTTCCGTGAATCTCCGCATTGCCAACTCTCTCTGGATGCGTGAAGGGATGCAATTTGATGCTGCCTTTGTGGAACGCAACGAAGCATTTTACGGCGCCTCCATCAGGGAACTGGACTTCGATTCTCCGGAAGCACCGGGGACAATAAACGAGTGGGTAAGCGAGCAGACCTCCGGGAAGATCGAAGACCTCATCGAGCCGCCCATCGACCCTCTGACCATACTTTTCCTGATCAATGCCATCTATTTCCAGGGGGAGTGGAGCAAAGCCTTTGACCCGGAAAAAACTTTTGAAGACACTTTTAAACTCCCCGGGGGAGACACAAAAACAGTGCCCTTTATGTCCCGTTCAGGAGAAATGGCCTATTACGAAGAAGATTCTTTTCAGGCTGTCCGCCTTCCATACGGGGAAAAAAAAGATTTGGCCATGTATATCTTCCTCCCGTCTGAAAACGCAAATCTGCAGGAATTTTTCGGTTTTTTTGCCGAAAAAAGCTGGAATGAATGGCGCGAAAGCTTCAGTACGGCGGAAGGACAGCTCTTTCTTCCCAGATTCTCTCTGGAATATGAAAAATCTTTAAACGAGGTCTTAGCAGCTCTGGGGATGGAGATCGCCTTTGATCCGGAAAGGGCTGATTTCCTGGATATGGTTTCCTGGGAAAAAGATCCGGGGCTTTATATAAGTAAAGTCAAGCATAAAGCTGTTATTGAGGTTGACGAAAAAGGAACCGAAGCGGCAGCGGCCACATCGGTGGAGATGAGATTAACAAGCGCCCCCGCATCCAGTTTTAATATGAAAGCAGACCGGCCTTTCTTTTTCCTCATCCACGACCGGGAAACAGATGCCGTCCTTTTCATGGGCACGGTAACCGATCCCGGCCGTCTTGCCGGTTAAGGATTAGGAAACATGCTTCTTCTTGGCAAGGCGCCTTAAATATGAGACAATAGTGTAAATTACAGCCGGGGTTATATGTATTACGAACAAGGAGGTCGGCATTTTTATGGCCAAGGCCCTGTTGATTATTGATATGCTCCGTGATTTTTTAGAAAAGAATGGCGTCCTTTTTATCGGGAACCCGGAGGAGATAATACAAAACGTCTCCTCCAGGCTGCAGGAATGGCGTTCGCAGGGGGATCCGGTAATTTATATTATGGACAGACATCTGCAAGGCGACGCAGAGTTTAAGATGTTTCCGCCCCACTGCCTGGCCGGCGAACGTGGCAGCGAGGTAGTTGACGTCCTGGCGCCGAGGGATGGAGATTTTCTGATCTTTAAGCGGCGTTACAGCGCTTTTTTCGGCACTGATCTTGACTTAACGCTCAGAGAGCTGGGAGCAACTGAGATTGAACTGGCCGGCGTCTGCACCCAAATTTGTGTCCTTTACACAGCTGCCGATGCCCGCATGAGACAGTATGATGTGACGGTGAGGAAAAGCTGCGTGGCTTCTTTTGACGACAAAGCCCATGAATTTGCTTTAAAAGAAATGAAAGAAACGCTTGGCGTACAGATTATTTAGCGGACTCATTTCTGTTCATCCTGAAACCGTTGTTGTTCTTGTGAATAAGAAAATAAAGGCAGCTTTTCTTTGCGGTCGTGTATCCCGGTATCCGGGAACAGGGAATCGTCACCGAGCCTGGAAGCGGTTAAACCACATAAACATCCGAATATTAGATGATCGAGCAAACCGAACAAAGAGGTCAGCGGCTTTTTTGGTTTTTCCACCACCCCGGCTCTGGGCGTTAGCCCGAATAAAGCAAGCCAAAATAATAAACCAATACCCATCCCTTTTATTGCAGCTTTATCCCGTCCCGTCGCTGACAGTAAATAAACGGCCAATGTTCCCGCAACAGCGGTTAAAATTCCGTTTGTAACCGCCCCGATCGCCCTTCCTTTCATTGTATCGACCTGTTTTTTGTCAATAAAAAGGTTGGCAGCCATCTGGCCGTATTTGGCCTCGGTTAGTCCTATCCGGTATTCAAAAGCATTTAACAACCGTCCGGGTAAAGAACTGATCGCCCCGGTCACTATCCCGAGAAAAATTCGATCTTTAACTTTACTCATATAATCACCAAATTTAATTTATTCTTAAGTTTCCCCCATTAGCTGTTTTAATAACCTTATTTCTCCTAGAAAGTCATCCTCTCTTGGCACATTATTTGGAATATCCAACAGATTGATAAAAGATATGTTAACACTGTCACCGTCGATTTCCATTAAAGCGGCACATGCGGGCAGGTTAAATCTTCCCGGCCCGGCACTTCCCGGGTTTAGATATAATACTCCATTTCGTTGGTATTCTGCCGGTTTGTGCGAGTGGCCGCTGATAATCACATGAAACTCGGAGGTTTTGGGATCGAGATCAAGACTGCCAAGATCATGCAGTACATATAAATACCTGTTCTCAATTTTTACAATCCCGGTTAAGGGAATGTCTTCAGCCCAGTCACCTTTATCTATATTGCCCCGCACGGCAACAACAGGCGCTATTTCCTTCAAAAGATCCAGCACAACGGGCTTACCGATATCTCCGGCATGAATAATTAGATCGCACTCCTGAAATATTTGCAGTATACACGGGCGCACGAGCCCGTGCGTGTCGGATATAACGTAAGCGTAAAAGATACCGGCACATAGCATAACAAACTTGAAGGTAGTACAATTACCATAAAAGCGGTTGAAAAAGTTGAAAAAGTAGGCCAACTTTTTCAACCTAAAATGGAGTGATTGTATGGATACACAAAAGGTCACAACACAGTACCGGTTATCACAATGGGCCAAAGTGATACAAGCGCGACAGGACAGCGGGCAAAACATAAAGGAATTCTGCCAGACAACGGGAATTAGCAAAAGCCAATACTTTTACTGGCAAAGGAAACTAAGGAATGCTGCATGCACAGAGCTTGCAATACAGGAAAAATCTGTGGACCCCATACCAAGCGGTTGGATACAGCTTGTACCGGGACAGGCCCCACAAATGAAAGCAACGCTGGACATAGAAATCAGCGGCTTTCATATCAGCGTGAATGCCGAGACAGATCCTGAACTTCTGAAAAAAGTCTGTCGTGTGCTGGGGTCGCTCTGATGAGATGGAGTGACAAACCTGTATATATATGTTGTGGCTGTACGGACATGAGAAAATCGATCAATGGGCTAATGACGCTGGTTCAAG
>CAYQQF010000023.1:0-15786 GCA_964419485.1 uncultured Dethiobacter sp. | reverse complement strand
AGAAGAGTTTTCAACTTTTGACTGGATCATGGAAAGTTTATTAACAAAAGCAGGATTTACGATCGATAAAGTAAACTACTTTAATGGTTTTTTAGCAACTTATGTATGCACAAAGAAAAAAAGCAGTTAGTATTTACTTTGGAAATAGATTGGGCTGCGGCATTTTCCCTGGGATATTGCCCTGGCCTTAATCTTCTTTTTTGGCGGAAGTTTATATTATTTGAGGAGCTGATAATATGGCCAAAGTTAATCTTGCAGAAAAATTTAGCCTGTTCAATGAGCATTGGAGTCCAAAGATCGTCGGGGAAATCAACGAATCCTATGTTAAGATTGCAAAACTAAAAGGCGAGTTTGTTTGGCATCATCATCATGATGAAGAAGATGAGATGTTTTTTGTCATTAAAGGAAAATTAATTATGCGCTTCAGAGATAAGGATATTCAAATTGGTGAGGGTGAATTTATAATTATTCCCAAGGGGATAGAGCATTTACCCGTTGCTCCGGAAGAGGTGTGTGTAATGTTAATTGAACCTAAATCCACAGTGAATACGGGGAACATAAAGGATGATCGCACAATTGATAATTTAGAATACCTGTAACTATCGTGAGATCGCCTGCTGCAAGTAAAATATTATTTCTATAAACCTGCTTATTGCACAGGCGGGTTTAATTTATGCCTGCTCTTTTACGAAGGTTCCATATAGTGAAAAAGTATTTCATTGACATAAGGGATATTTGGGCATATAATGCTAATATATATGGAATTGATTTTCATAATGCGGAAACAGACCAGTAATTTATTCATTCACAGGTTCAAAGTCAGGCCGGTTCCAAATATTCTATACGGCCCTTCTGATGTCTAAAAAAGGAGTACAGTTTAATTTGTCGAATTTCTTATAGGATACTTTTTTACTTTTTTATTCGTAAATTAAGGAGCTAAAATTATGCAGGCGAAACAATTTAATTCTTCTCTATTCGATGATGTACTCTTTCAGGAACTTTCTTCCACTGCTGAGAAAAACAGTTTTATTAACCCCGAACTGTACGGTAGATACAATACCAAACGCGGATTAAGAAACAATGACGGTACAGGAGTTTTGATCGGCCTGACGGAGATTGGCGAAGTTCGTGGCTATATTATAGACGAAGGGGAAAAGATTTCCCAGGAAGGGCGTCTTTATTATCGCGGAATTGAAATTAATAATCTGGTAAAAGGTTTTCAGGAAGAGTGCAGGCACGGTTTCGAAGAAATTTGTTTCCTGCTTTTATTCGGCACCTTACCTGACGTAGCGCAACTGGAATATTTTCAAAAGTTGCTGAGGGAGAGAAGGGATCTCCCTGAAGGTTTCACAGAAGATATGATCTTAAAGGCACCCAGCAGGGATATTATGAATAAACTGGCCAGAAGTGTGCTGGCCTGCTATTCTTTTGACAACGAGGCGGAAGATACCAGCATTGCCAATGTTCTCAGGCAATCCATCGAACTTATTGCCCGTTTCCCGACTATGGTTGCCTATGCTTATCAGGCAAAAGCACATTTTTACGGCAATAAAAGCCTGTATATCCATAATCCGAAAAAAGATCTGAGTCCTTCCGAAAATTTTTTGCGCATGATCAGGCCGGATAAGCAATATAGTGAGCTCGAAGCAGAAATATTAGATTTAAATCTGATTTTACATTCCGAGCACGGAGGCGGGAATAATTCTGCTTTTACGACCCATGTAGTTTCTTCAACAGAGACAGACACTTATTCGGTAATAGCCGCCGCCATCGGCTCCTTAAAAGGTGTAAAACACGGAGGAGCCAATATTAAAGTAATTCAAATGATGGATAACATCAAGGCAAATGTCAGAAACTGGGATAATGAAAAGGAAATCGAGGATTACCTGGTAAAAATCATCAGGAAGAAAGCCTTTGACGAACGCGGGTTAATCTATGGCATCGGACATGCTGTTTATACTCTTTCCGATCCCAGAACCGGCTTATTAAAAGGAAAAGCGGAATTATTATCCCGGGCAAAAGATATGGAGGAAGAATACCGGTTATATAATAACATTGAAAAAATTGCTCCTCTGGTCATTGCAGAGGAGAAAAATGTCTCCAAAGACCTGGCTACAAATGTAGACTTTTATTCAGGGTTTGTTTACAAAATGCTGAATATCCCCGTGGAGTTGTTTACCCCTATTTTTGCCATGTCACGCATAGCAGGATGGTGTGCCCACAGGTTAGAAGAAATTATCAGCGGTGGTAAGATCATCCGTCCCGCCTATAAAAATGTCATGCCCAAAAGCAGTTACATCCCCTTGGATAAAAGAGCGGCCAAGCTTTTTGATGAACACGAAATACCCATAATTAAGAAAGTCATCTAAGGGTGGGATAGAAGTGTAAAGCCGTGTAAAGCCCTGGAGGATACCAGGGCTTTTTTTGATCATGCCTGTTCTTTGGCTAAACGCCAATAAATCTGCAGGAAACGCCGTCAGATGTTCCTGCCGTAAAATATTTCCAGCATTTCTTTTTTAATACGCTTTTTTATTTTTTGTTTATCTTTTTTAGGGAGTTCTTTTTTGGCTACTCCAAACAGATAATGGTCCAGATCAAATTCTTTGAGAAGCATCTTGGTATGGAAGATATTTTCCTGATAGACATTGACATCGATCATCTGGTAACAATCTCTGGTTTCTTCATCGATAAAGCTCTGGATAGAATTGATTTTATGGTCTATATAAAATTTTGTCCCATTGACGTCACGGGTAAAACCGCGTACCCGATAGTCCATCATGGCAATATCGGGCTCGAAACTTGTAATAAGATAGTTCAGTGCTTTGAGGGGAGATATTCTTCCACAGGTGGAGACATCGATATCGGCTCTAAATGTACTGATACCTTTATCCGGGTGGTTTTCCGGATACGTATGCACCGCAATATGGCTTTTATCAAGATGCCCGACTACAGCTCTTGAAGAAGGCCCAGGGGATTCGTTTTCCAGGAGCTTTATAGGGTGTTCGCAAGCAAGGCCGTTTTCTGCCACAAGCATAGTGACGCTGGCTCCCTGGGGATAATAATCCTGGTTGGCTACATTTAAAATGTTAGCTCCGATTATTTCAGCAACATTGGTGAGAATTTTTACAAGCCTGTTTGCATTGTACTCTTCATCGATATACTCAATATATTCCTGATGCTGCTCCTGGGTCAGGGCGTAACAGATATCATAAAAGTTAAAACTCAGGGTTTTTGTGAGATTATTAAAACCGTAAAGCTTCAGTTTTTTGCTTATCGGTTGGATTTTCATTAGCAACACCTTTGATTGAAATTTTTATAATAAAGAAACGTAATTTATTTCTATGGGACAAGGCAGAATTCCTTCAAGAGTTTGGAGACAAGTTTTATATTTCTACAAGCAAGTGCAGTTGTTCTATCGTTAATTAGTGTATGTGCATAAGCCCGGGAGGTCGAAGATATTTTTTACGCAAAAAAAAGATAATTTGGAGAAATTTTGCCGGGAACCAATCCGGTTTATTGATGAGACAGGAGAACATCTGCTTGTTTACGAAGTATTGTTGTGCTATTATTTTGTTACTACTTGTATGCCCGGCTTAGGTATTCAGAATTCAGCAAGCAGAATTTAGAATACTCCTGAGTAATTACATTGAGGTGGACTGTGGACAAGGGCGTTGTATCGAAAATTCTTCAAGAAATCGCCTTATTTTTGGAGCTCAGGGGAGAAAATTCCTTTAAAAGTAGGGCTTATTACAACGCGGCCAGAACTGTCGAGCTTTTGGGAGAAGATAAGTTGCGCAAGATTGCGCTTGAGAATAACTTAAAAGAAGTTAAAGGTATCGGTTCTGCTTTAAGTGAAAAATTAAAGGAGCTTATTTTTACAGGCAGGCTGAAATATTATGAAGAGCTTAAAACGAGCATCCCCGCCGGCCTTCAGGATATGTTAAAGGTTCCCGGCCTGGGTCCTAGAAAGGCTAAAGCGCTTTATGATACCCTGGGTATAGCCTCGCTGGTCGAGCTGGAATATGCCTGCCGGGAAAATCGCCTGCTAAATTTGAAGGGTTTCGGTCCTAAAACCCAGGAAAATATTCTTAAAGGAATAGAGTATATCAGGCGCTTTCAGGGTCAGTATTATTACCGCGAAGCAAGGCAAGTCGCCGATACTTTGCTGGAAAGAATACAAGCTTTTCCTTCTCTTGGCGAAGTGAGCACGGCAGGCAGCATCAGACGGTGCAGGGAGATTGTCAAAGATATTGATCTGGTAGCCTCTGCCGCTCAGCCTGGCGAGTTGACCGGATATTTTGCCGGATTGCCTCAGGTTGCCGAGGTAATCGCACTGGGCGAGACAAAGGCCACGGTCCGCCTGCAGCAAGGCATTAATGCCGACCTCAGGGTCGTTAAAACGGAAGAATTCCCCTATGCGCTTCACCACTTTACCGGGAGCAAAGAGCATAACACGTCTATGAGGCACCGGGCTAAAACCATGGGTTTGAAAATAAACGAGTACGGCGTTTTCAGAGGAGAAGAACTGATCGTTTGCCGGGATGAGGAAGATTTTTTTCAGGCTCTTAACCTGGACTATATACCTCCGGAGCTGCGGGAAAACTTTGGGGAAATTGAAGCGGCAGAAAAAGGAACTCTGCCCGTACTTGTTGAGGAAAGGGATATCAAGGGGATTTTTCACGTACATACGGTGTACAGCGACGGTGATAATACACTGGAGGAACTAGTCCGCTTCTGCCGGGAAGAAGGCTTCGAATATGTGGGCATCTCGGATCACAGCCAGTCTGCCTATTATGCCGGGGGCTTAAAAGAAGAGGCACTGCATAGGCAACTGGAAGAAGCAGCAGCTTTGCAAGAAAAATACCCCGATCTCGCCATCTTCAGCGGAGTGGAGTCGGATATCAGGGCTGACGGCTCCCTGGACTACAGAGATGAAATTTTGCAGCGGCTGGATTTTGTTATCGCCTCTATCCATTCCGGGTTTACAATGTCCCGGGCAAAGATGACGAAAAGGATAGTCACGGCCCTTTCGCACCCGCGGGTAACCATGCTGGGACATCCGACCGGCAGGCTTCTTCTGGAAAGGGAAGGGTACTCCCTTGACCTGGAGAAGGTATTGCAAACTGCTCTGGAGCACGGCGTCATTATAGAGTTAAATGCCAGTCCGGCCCGGCTGGACCTGGACTGGAGACACTTAAAAAGAGCCAAAGAAATGGGCCTCTTGATTTCCATTAACCCCGATGCCCACAGGCTTGGAGAATTTGCGGATACTTATCTTGGAGTAGGCGTGGCGCGCAAAGGATGGTTGGGGAAAAAAGATGTTTTTAACACCTGGTCGCGTCAGGAAGTGGAAGCCTATTTTCAGAGCAGGAAAAGCAGATGATTAAATTTTTACTTGGAGATATCATCAGCACCTGTGGAAAGGAAATGAGCTCTTGAAGAACACGGCAAAAGCGCTTCTTACAATTTTGACGCCATTACTTTTGCTTGTTCCGGCGTACATATTTTTTTTAATGACAGAACCAATGTCTGCTTCAGCCCGGGAAGTAATATGGTGGTCGCCCTTTGTGGTGTTTCTGCCGGCGATGATCGTTAGCTGCCGGTTTAATAAAAGCCGGGTATTTTTCGTGCTGCTGATGCTTTCGTTTAATTTGCTTTTGATGTATTATTATTTTTCCCGGGATGGCGGTACGGTTTTGTACTTTAACTCTATCTATCCCGTCATGACACTGCTAATACCTTTAAATATCCTTATTTTTTCCTTCTTGAAAGAACGGGGGTTTTTGACCCTTTGGGGTATTCTGCGTTTTGGTTTTATCTTTTTACAGGTGCTTTTTATCGTTTGGGTGATCGCCCGTCAAGAAAAAGGTCTTATTGCTTTTGCCACCTGCGATCTCGCTGCGTTAGATTTTCCCCTTTTTACTCCTCTGCCTCAAGCATCAATACTGGCTTTTTTTCTGGCTGGTGCTGTGCTGACCATAAAACACGTATGCAGGAGATCATTCCATGATGTTGCCTTCATCGGCGTACTGGCGGCGATGTTGGTCGTTCTGCATACAAAAGATTTGAACCTGCTTACTCCCATTTTTTTTGCTGTATCCGGCATCATGCTTTTGATCTCAGTGATCCAGCATTCATATTCCATGGCATTTTATGATGAGTTGACAGGATTGCCGTCCCGCCGTTGTCTTGAGCAGGATATGATGAAGCTCGGGTTAAAATATGCCATTGCCATGTTGGATATAGATCATTTTAAAAAGTGTAACGATACGTACGGACACAATGTCGGAGATGATATTCTGCGTTTTTTTGCCTCCATAATAAGGAAGGTGAGCGGGGGAGGCAAAGCCTACCGCTATGGAGGCGAAGAATTTGCCATCATTTTTCCTGGTAAGAACATACAAGAGATCATCCCTCATCTGGAAAAAATAAGAGAAGAAGTAGCCTCCAGGAAATTTAGCCTGCGGGGAAAAGACAGGCCCAAAAAGAAACCGAAAAAAATAAAGGGTAACCGCCGGAACTCCAGACGGGTTTCTATAACAGTCAGTATCGGGGCGGCCGAAAAGAATGAAATATATAATGATTCTCTCAGTGTGATAAAAGCTGCCGATGCAGCGCTTTACCGTGCCAAGAAAAAAGGGAGGAATTGTGTTAGCGTGTAACTGATTATCATAAATATAATACCGTCGGCGGGCTTGATAAAAATGAACGCTTTAAAACGCCTTGCCGCTTTTCAAAAACCGCCGGGAGGAGGTAAAGAGTAATGTCAGGCTGGTTTATAAGATGGGTGCTGAATGTTATTGGCATTATTTTAACAACATTTATAGTTACAGGATTTGAAGTGACAATCCCCGGTGCCATAGTTGGCTCCATACTTTTTGGAATTATTAATGCCACGATTCGTCCTGTTCTTCTGCTGCTCACCCTGCCCATTAACTTGCTGACACTGGGCCTGTTTACGCTTGTCATAAACGGTTTAATGCTGTGGCTGGTCGGTTTGGTAGTTAAAGGCTTTGATATCCAGACCTTTGGTGCTGCCTTTATTGCCGCATTAATATTGATGTTCATCAGTTCAATAGTAAATCTTTTGGTGAAAAAGTAAGGTTTATGGAGAGGATGTAAGAAAAAGGCGGAATTTCTGAGTTTTCTGGCGTCGGTTGACTTTGTTTTGCGAATTTAAATAGGAGAGAGCTGTAGCCGTGAATCACCCTGTTTTTGAGCTGTTTCATCCGCTTGTAGGCAGATGGTTTGCTGAAAAGGTAGGGACGCCTACCGATATTCAACTACAGGCCTGGCCGCGCATCGTCAAAGGAGAGCATGTTCTGATCACCGCTCCTACGGGCAGCGGTAAAACCCTGACCGCTTTTCTCTGGGCTCTGCAAAAGCTCATTTCCGGGGACTGGCCGGGCGGCAGGGTGCGGGTCCTGTATGTATCGCCCCTGAAGGCCCTCAACAATGATGTGCAGCGTAACCTGTTAAAGCCACTCAGGGAACTGCAGGTCTGTTTTAAAGAAGCAGGGGAACTGTTTCCCCGGATCGAAGTGCTGACACGCAGCGGCGACACACCGCAAAGCGAGCGGCGGCAGATGCTGCGCAAGCCGCCCGAAATCCTCATTACCACCCCTGAAAGCCTCAACCTGCTGCTCAGCTCTAAAAATAGCCGCCTCATTTTAAACGGGGTAAAAACGGTTATCCTGGACGAAATCCACGCGGTCATCAACAATAAACGGGGCACTCATTTGATTACAGCGGTGGACCGGCTCGTTCCTTTGGCGGGAGAGTTCCAGAGGATCGCCTTATCCGCCACCGTCCGGCCGCTGGAAAAGGTCGCCGCTTTTGTGGGAGGTTTTGCGGCGTATCCGGGCGGCGAGGATTATCTTTATACGAAGCGGCAGGTGACCGTCTGCCGGTCAACGGCAGCAAAACGCTACAGCTTAACTGTTGATGCTGTGCCGCCGGGCGGGGCAGGGGAGGATGACACCCTCTGGCAATCTCTGGCAGCCGCTCTGGTGGAAGTGATCGGCCAGAACAGGTCTACCCTGGTGTTCTGCAATAACCGCCGCACGGTGGAGAAACTGACGCGCTTTATCAACGATGCCGCGGACGAAACCCTGGTTTATTCACACCATGGCTCGCTAGCCCGGGAGCTTCGCCTGACAGTGGAAAATAAGCTTAAAAGCGGCGAGCTGAAAGGGATTGTGGCCACCAATTCCCTGGAGCTGGGAATTGATATCGGTGAACTGGACACTGTAATCCTGGTACAGACGCCTCCCTCGCTGACCTCTGTCATCCAGAGGCTTGGCCGGGCCGGCCACGGGGTGGGGCAGGTGAGCGGGGGCATTTTGTACCCCATTTTCGGCCAGGATTTTGTGGAGGCCGCGGTGGCTGCGCTCAACCTGCCCGCGGCGGAGATTGAACCTGCTGTGCCCGTTGAGGCACCTCTGGATGTGCTGGCCCAGGTTTTTTTGTCCATGACTTCTGTGGAGACCTGGGACCTGGACGAACTCTACGCTTTCATCAAAACCAGTTACCCCTATCGCAACCTCCCCAGGAAGAGCTATGACCTTTTGTTGGAAATGCTGGCGGGCCGCTATGCGGATACCCGCTTGCGTGAACTTAACCCGCGGATCATTTTGGATAAGCTGGGCCGCACTGTAAAGGCCCGCAACGGCGCGGCGCGGCTGGTTTATCAGGGAGGCGGCACCATCCCTGACCGGGGTTACTATAACCTCCGCCTCTCCGGCACCGGAGCCAAGATCGGTGAGCTGGACGAGGAATTTGTGTGGGAGCGGAATATTGGCGAGGCATTCATGCTGGGCAACCGGGTCTGGCGCATAAGGCGCGTTACACACAATGATGTGGAAGTGGTTCCCGGAGAGGGAACGATCAACATTCTCCCTTTTTGGCGGGCAGAAGAACAGAACCGGGACTTTTTTTATTCCGATAAAATCGGCCGCTTTCTGGAAGAGGCGGAGCAAGACCTGGAAACGGAGTCGTTCGCTTCCAGGCTGGCCGGGGAATATAACTGGTCGGCTGAAGCAGCAGGGAGGCTTCTTGCTTTCTTAAAGCTTCAAAAAGAGGTGACCGGCAGACCCCTGCCGCACCGTCACCATCTTTTAATCGAACACTGTGATGACCCCGGCAACAAGGCGGACAGCAAACAGGTTATTTTACATACCCTCTGGGGCGGCAAAGTTAACCGGCCTTTTTCCCTGGCCCTGGCCGCCGCCTGGGAGGAAAAATACGGCTACCCTCTGGAAATATATGCTAATAACAATAGCATTCTGCTGATGCTGCCCCACAGTTTTGCGCCTGTGGATCTGTTTGCCCTGGTATCGCCGCACAATCTGGAGGCCAAATTACGGCGCAAATTAGAAAGCAGCGGTTTTTTCGGGGCCAAATTCCGCGAGAACGCCGGGCGCGCCCTGCTGCTGCCCAGGGCTGATTTTAAAAAGCGCATGCCCCTCTGGCTCAACCGCCTCAGGGCTAAAAAATTGATGGCTGCAGTAGCCCCGTATGCCGATTTTCCCATCATGCTGGAAACCTGGCGCACCTGCCTTCAGGACGAATTCGACCTGGAGACGCTCAGGCGGCTGCTGGACGAAATAAATGACGGTTGCATCAGCATCAGCGAAACGGTTACACAACAGCCTTCCCCCTTTGCCTCTGATCTGCTCTGGCGCCGGATCAATAAATATATGTATGAAGATGACACTCCTTTTGCCGACAGGCAGTCGGATCTGAACCGCGAGCTTTTACAGGAGCTGGTATTCACGCCTCATTTGCGGCCTGAACTTCCGCAGGCGCTGCTCCGGGAGCTGGACGGCAAGCTCAAGCGGACCGCTCCGGGGTATGCACCTGCTGACGGTGAAGAACTGCTGCTCTGGATTTCGGAACGCCTTTTTATCCCCGCCGATGAAGCAGACCTGCTTTTTGCTGCTGTGGAAAGGGATTACAACCCGGATATGGAGGAAATAAAAAGTTTTCTGGGAAGCAGGGCAGCGTGGCTTCGCCTGCCGGGAGCAAAGCAGCCGGGCCTGTGTGCCCTGGAAAATCTGCCGCGGCTTGCCGCGGCTTTAGGGATTGGTTTTTGCAGGCTTGTCCCGGACCCCTTAACTCCTCAGGCCGCGGGTGCACTAAAGGCTTCCCTGACCAGGGTTGAGGCGCTTTTTAAGCGGGAAGAGGCTGCAGAGCCGGAACAGTTCAGCGGCGACATTGCTTTTTTTGTGAGCCAGTGGTTGTCATATTACGGGCCCGTACCCCGGGATTTTGTCTGCAGGTGTCTGGGACTTGCCTCCGGCGTATGGACCTCCGTCCTGGAGACCCTGCTTCGCGAGGATAGTATTGTGGCGGACGTGTTCACAGAAGAAACCGGCGAGGCGGAGGTGTGCGACCGTGAAAATTTGGAGCGCCTTTTTGCCATGGCCAGGCGTGCCCGCCGGCCGGAACTCAGCCCGCTGCCTGCGGAAGCGCTGCCCCTGTTTCTCGCTTCCTGGCAGGGGGTTGCCGAAAAAGGAACAACCATGGAGGACTTACAGGAACGCCTGGAAAGGTTGTTCGGTTATATCAGCCAGGCCCAGCTGTGGGAAGAAGCGATCCTCCCGGCCCGCATGGAGCCCTATTATACCGCCTGGACGGACAGCCTCCTGCAAAATGAGGGCCTGCTCTGGTTCGGCCGCGGCAGCAGGCGTGTGGGCTTTTGTTTTCGTGAAGATCTGGAGCTTTTCCCGCCGGTTAAAGATGATCCGGTAATGGAAGAAGAGGTGAACGCTCAGGATCTTTTCCCCGATCCCTGGGGCAAATATGATTTCCTTGCCCTGGGGAGGTATACAGGTTTGCCGACCGATGAGCTGACGCGAAAGTTGTGGGGGCATCTCTGGCAGGGCAGCATCGCCAATGACAGCCTGGCAACCTTGCGCTTCGGCATACTGAATAAGTTTACACCTTTTCAGGTGGAAAGCAGGCGAGGTTTCAGCCGCCGCTCCGGGTTTAAGCGCTGGTCCGCCTCCCGTCCTATACAAGGCAACTGGTTTATCCTGCCGGAAAATGAAGAGCGCGATCTGCTGGAGCAGGAGGAGCTGGTCAAAGAGAGGATTCGGCAGCTGTTTTCCCGCTATGGCGTCCTTTTCCGCGAGCTGCTCCGGCAGGAGCTGCCCGAGCTGCAGTGGCGGAACATTTTTCGCACGCTGCGCCTCATGGAATTTTCCGGAGAAATTTATGCCGGGCATTTTTTTGAACAGATCAGCGGTCTGCAGTTTGCTTCACAGGAAGCGATCCGTTTCTTGAGGAAAGGCCTGGACGAAGATGCTGTTTACTGGCTGAACGCCGCGGACCCTGCCTCGCCGTGCGGACTCAGGCTGCCCGGCCTGGACGAAGACCTTCCCGCCCGCTTGCCGGCCAATTTTGTTGTTTTCCGCGGCAGCCGCTTGAAAGTGGTGGCCAAACGCAGCGGCAAGGAGCTTGTCATTAAAACCGGCCCCGATGATCCCGCTCTGCCCGCGTATTTTGCCTTTTGTCAAGTTCTCTTAACCCGGGCCTTTAACCCGCTAAAAAGCATAAACGTGGAATTGATTAACGGCCTGCCCGCCCGGGAAAGTCCCTATAAAAAAGCTTTACAGGAAATGGGCTTTTCCAGCCATTACAAAGGCCTGGAACTTAGAAGGCGGTATAATTGAAAATTAATGACGGTGTGGAATTATTGAGCAGCTTTTTTAAAACTTCTTTATGATATAATAGTAAACTAAGGATAATGCTCTAAAACGAAGCAATGGAGATATAAGAAGGGGAGGTAGTTAGTATTTTTCACGATTTTGCTGAAGCTCAACAATATTGCGCTAAAGAAGGGATCAAGTTTCTGGATTTTAAAATTTTGGATTTGGTTGGCAGATGGAGACATTTGACCATACCCGTTTCCCGTCTCTCCAAAGAAGTATTTCTAAGAGGATTTGGTTTTGATGCTTCCAATTATGGCTATGCGAAGGTAGAAGACAGCGATATGGTCTACATACCCGAGCTGCAATCCGCTTTTCCCGATCCTTTTTTTGAGGAAAAAACCCTCAGTTTTATGGGCCGTATTTTTAAGATTGCCCCTGACGGTTTAAAGCCGTTTGAACACGACCCGCGGTTTATCCTGCAGAAAGCTTTGCAGTTGATGAAAGAGAAAGGTATCGGCGATCAATTTATGATCGGCCCGGAGTTTGAGTTTTATGTTTTTGACGGTATCCAATACCAGAGCCTGCCCAATGCCGGTTATTATGAAATATTCGGCCGGCAGGCCGGATGGTCGCAAAGCAGCGAAGCCGGTTTGGGCTATACCGTGCAGCTAAAGGGCGGTTACCATATTGATGTGCCGGGAGATACATACGGCGACCTGCGAAACGAGATGGTTATGGCCCTGGAGAATAACGGCCTGGCGGTAAAATACCATCACCATGAAGTTGGGGCTATCGGTCAGCAGGAAATTGAGATCGAGATGGGGGACGCTTCTTTATTGGCAGACTACTCCATGCTGATAAAATATTTTGTAAAAAATATTGCTTACAGGCGGGGGAAAACCGCGACGTTTATGCCCAAGCCCTTACACGGAGAGGCCGGTAACGGTTTCCATGTACATATGCAGATTTTTAAAGAAGGCGGTTCTCTTTTTGCCGGTGATAACGGCAAAAATCCGTCCGGCCTTTCGGATTTGGCCATGCATTTTATGGGCGGCATCTTAAAGCATTCTCCTTCGTTAATGGGGCTGGCATCGCCCTCTACAAATTCATACAAGCGGCTGGTGAGAGGGTACGAAGCACCTGTTTTGGTTTGCTTTGCCGAATCCAACCGCACCGCCGTAATACGTATACCCCGATACGCCCGGGAACCGGAGGAAAGACGATACGAATTTCGTCCTTCCGATGCAACAGGCAATCCCTATCTCACCTATGCGGCGCTGCTCCTGGCGGGGATAGACGGAGTGATAAATAAAATTGATCCGGTTGCGGAGGGCTACGGCCCGCTGAACAAAAACATTTATGATCTTTCCGCAGAGGAACGGGCCCGTCTGAGGACACTGCCTTCTTCTCTCAAAGAGGCGCTCGAAGAATTAAAAAAAGACAATGATTATTTACAGCAGGGAAATATTTTTGACGGGGCGTTTTTAAATAACTGGATTGCCACAAAGTACAGCGAGATCGACAAGGTGGAGCATTATCCCCATCCGCGTGAATTTGAGATCTATTATGACCTTTAAATTTTTTATCCGTGGTGATACTTAAAAATGGAAAGCAGGAGCGGCAAGGGATATGCAGGCCAAAGACCTGATGGAGTTGCAATATAAACCACACGAAATTATAAAAAGAAGGGCAGAGATAAGGCAATCCCTTATTAACCGGTCTCCGTATATCAAAAGCGGCGAAATAAGCCGCCTGGCCGATTCCGATTTGGAAATGCTGTTTGAGTTTTACGATAATATTTTTTTGAAAGGTTATTTCCGGAACAATTTTTCCGGCAAGCTGCGTTTTGCTCTTTCTACCCGGATGACACGCAATGCGGGAAAAACAAATTACCTCCGCAACCTGGCCGGGCTTCGGCCGGAGCAGGAGGAGTACGAGATAAGGATCGGGACCGGTTTCTTTTTCAACTATGACAGGCTGCGGAGGAATAAACCCGTTAACGGCATCAACACAAAGGATGCCCTGGAAGCACTGCAGCTGGTTTTTGAACATGAGCTGATTCATCTAATCGAGTTGCACTGCTGCAGGGAATCCAGCTGCCGTAAAGAACGTTTCAAGATAATGGCAAGGCAACTTTTCGGCCATACGGACAGCTATCACCATTTGCCGACGGAAAAAGAGATTGCCGGGTTAAAGTACGGCTTCAGCGTAGGCACCCCGGTTTGCTTCAGCCATGGAGGAAAGGAGTACAGGGGGATTATTTACCGGATAAACAAGAGGGCCACTGTTATGGTCCCGGACGACAAAGGTTCTTTCCAGGATCAGCAGGGGCAAAGATACAGCAAATGGTATGTTTCCGTTACGGCCTTGAAAAAAATGTAGATTTAAAGTGATTAATGCGGATAGATTTAATTTGGAAAAGGAGGTCAGCCGAATGAGACAGTTTTTTATAACGCCGGCAGCAGGAAAGCGCCTGATCGGCAAGGCGCTGGCCGTGCATCCTGAAATACAAAGGGTCTTTGCCCAAGGGACCCTTGTAATCGTGGCTGGAACAACAAACGGCTATGTAGTTGAAGAAATATTTCGCGCGGCTCAATGCGGAGACCCGGCAGATTTCACCCGCAGACGCTTTTTTCGTGGTATTACGCTTCCTCCTTCGCACGCCACGACCGATACCGGGCGGCTGCCGGATGAGAGCGGCTTTCCCGGTGACGTGATTATTTCCAACGGGGTCTGGCAGAAGGGGAAAACGATCTTTGATGTTGAAAATGACCTTCAAGAGGGCGACGTAATCCTCAAGGGAGCTAATGCGCTCAACATGGAACAAAAACGGGCGGCTATTTATATCGGCCATCCCAAAGGAGGAACAATCGCCGTAGCATTGCAGGCCGTGATCGGTCGTCGCGTGCGTCTAATCATCCCCGTAGGGTTGGAGAAACGCGTTTTCAGTGATCTCGATAAACTGGCCGAGAAACTAAACGCTCCCGGGGCGCATGGCCCGCGCCTTCTTCCCGTGCCGGGACAGATATTTACGGAAATTGACGCCCTGGCATTGTTGACCGGTGCAGAGGCGGAGTTGGTTGCTGCTGGTGGTGTTTGTGGGGCTGAAGGCGGCGTCTGGCTGGCCGTGAGTGGAAAATCGTCCCAGGAAGAAGCTGCTGAAAAACTCCTGGGCTCGCTGTCGCACGAATCACTATTTTCCTTGTAAACCGGTTGTGTTAAGTTTCTTTAATTCGCTTCTTCAGGTTCGGCAGGTGCCGGAGGCTCAGGTTCAATGGGCATTTCCGGTGCTCCGGGTTCAGGCACTTCGGCATTACTATTTTCCGGGACATCTTGTTCAGGTTCCTCAGGCTGACTATCTTCCGGTTCCTCCGGCACTTCAGGCTGGACGGGTTCTTCAGGGGCAATAGGTTCGGGTGTAACTGGCTCTTTCTCTTCAGGTGCAGGCTCACCAGGTTTTAGCGGCTTTTCTTGTTCAGGTTCCTCCTTTTTTTCTGTAGACTTATCTTCTTTTTCCACGGTATCTTTCATTTTTGGTTTATCTTCCTGAACCCTGTCATCTTTTTTTTGTGGTGCTACCGGCCTGTTCCGAATCTTTCCGGCTCCTTCGTCATTGCTGCGCTCTAATTGGATTTTCCACAGCACCCCGGATCTTGGGATTGCATTGGGAGAGAAATCGGTAAATTCCATGACCCCAAAATCGAGCACATACATGGCCTCGCCTTCCCGATCGAACTTCACATCAATGACCCTTTTAAAACCGTCTCCCCAGCGTCCTCCCCGGGGTTTTTCCTTGTTTTTAATAAACCATTCGTGCTCGCCGCTTTCCGGATCGACGATAATCACACCGGTAGGCACCTGCTCCTCAAGATCTTCAGTCAGGGGCTGGCCGTCTCCAAATATGGCCACAAACAATCCTTGGTCTTTAAATCCTTCCGGCGCAAAGTCCAGTTTCATCGGTGAATAATGGGACGGCAGTTCCGCCAGGGGAGGCTGCACCTGAGGATGGTTTTCGATCAGGGGATTGAGATTGACTCCCCGCTCGGAAGCAAAGCGCTCGTCTGACAGCGGCAGCTCGCCGGCAAAATCCGGCCAGCCGTACCAGGCACCTTCTTCAATCTTTACCAGCCAG
>CAYQQF010000022.1:0-16375 GCA_964419485.1 uncultured Dethiobacter sp. | reverse complement strand
TGCTCACTTTTTGAGGATCGCCGTAGTATTTCAGGACTTTTTCAAAGAAATCGGCCAGTCCCCGGGAGGAAGTGATAACTTCCGCCTGGTATGGAGAAAGTTGATACGCTTCCATATAGCGCCAGGATCGCCGGGCGGGAAGTTCAGGCAGCTGCTCCCTTATTTTCTTCACCCGTTCGGAAGATATATCCAGGGGAGGAAGATCCGGTTCGGGGAAATAGCGATAATCTTTTTCCTCTTCTTTGCCCCGCATCTCCAGGGTAATGCCCCGTTCCCCGTCCCATCTCCTGGTTTCCTGGTATATAACATTCCCCTCCTGCAGCATTTTTCCCTGCCGACAAACCTCGTATTCCAGGCCTTTTTGCACTGCCTTAAACGAATTCATATTTTTGATCTCCACTTTTGCCCCCAGCTCCACGGAACCGGCCGGCCTGAGGGAGATATTGGCATCACAACGAAGACTTCCTTCTTCCATTTTGCAATCCGATACTCCGGTATACAGAAGGATCCTCTTTAAGATCTCCAGAAAAAGACGGGCCTCTTCCGGAGACCGCAGATCAGGAGCCGATACGATCTCCATCAGGGGAACGCCGCAGCGGTTGTAATCCACGTAAGAAGCTGATCCGTCCGGGTCATGCTGCAGTTTTCCGGCATCCTCCTCCAGATGCAGCCGATCGATACGGATACGTCGGATCGTCTCACCTTCTTTGACCACGTCAAGATAGCCGTTTCTGGCTACGGGATGATCGTACTGGGATATCTGGTAGGCTTTCGGCAGATCGGGATAAAAATAATTCTTGCGGTCAAACCTGCTAAAAACCGAAATCTCACAATTTAAGGCCAGGGCCGCCATCAACGCCAGATCCAGAGCATTCTGGTTGAAAACGGGCAGGGAGCCCGGCAGGCCCAGGCAGACCGGGCAGACATTGGTATTGGGTCTTTGGCCGAAACTGTTTGGACAGGAGCAGAAAAGCTTGCTTTTTGTCTGGAGTTCGGCATGGACTTCCAGGCCGATGACAATTTCATATTTACTCGACACCACGATCCCCTCCTGTTACATTGATTTCCGGCAGCCGATTTTTCACGCCCAGGATCTTCTCCAGGGCATAACAAAACTGGAACATGCGCCTCTCGTCAAAAGGACGGCCCAACACCTGCAGTCCTACCGGCATCCCCCCGGCAAAACCGCAGGGGATGGATACAGCCGGCACGCCGGCCAGGTTGGCGGTAGTGGTAAAAATATCGCTGAGATACATGGTCAGCGGATCATCGGTTTTCTCTCCCGCTTTGAAGGCGACGCTCGGAGAAGTGGGAGTAATAATAAAATCGTAGTCCTCAAACACTTTCTGAAAGTCTTCCCGAATCCGGGTGCGGGCTTTAAGGGCATGGAGATAATAGGCATCATAATAACCGGAACTCAAAGAATACGTTCCCAGCATAATGCGTCTCTTTACTTCCGGCCCGAAACCTTCGTTGCGGGTCTTTTTGTAGAGAGAAAGCAGATCTTTTGCCCCGGCAGCGCGATAGCCGTACTGCACTCCGTCATACCTGGCCAGGTTGGAGGACGCCTCCGCTGTGGAGACGATATAATATGCGGGAAGAGCGTATGCCGCGTAAGGCATGGAGACCTCCTGTACCTCCACCCCCAGATGCGGACATTTTCCCGCGGCCTCCAGGACGGCTTTTTTTACTCCTGCCTCAATACCCGCTTCAAAACAATCCCTGGGGATGGCTACTTTGAAGCCCCTGACATCCCTGCCCAGATACTCCGTATAGCTCTCCTTTTCTCTGGGCACAGAAGTGGAATCCCTGGGGTCATGCCCGGCAATAACATCCATAACCAGTGCAGAGTCCCGAATATCCCTTGTCAGCGGACCAATCTGGTCCAGAGAGGAGGCAAAGGCAATAAGGCCATAGCGAGAAACAAGTCCGTAGGTGGGCTTGAGGCCCACCACTCCGCAGAGCGAAGCAGGCTGGCGCACCGATCCCCCGGTATCTGACCCCAATGAAAAAAAGGCTTCTCCGGCAGCTACCAGCGCGGCCGATCCTCCGCTGGAACCTCCCGGCACTCTTGATCTATCCCAGGGGTTGCGGGTCATGTAATAGGCGGAATTCTCCGTAGAAGATCCCATGGCAAACTCGTCCAGATTGGCCTTGCCCAGGAGAACCGTTCGGGCCTGCTGTAATTTTTCCACAACATGGGCGTCATAAGGCGGCCGATAGCCGGCCAGAATTTTAGAGGCACAGGTTGTCGGGATCCCGCGGGTGCAAAGATTGTCTTTTAAAGCCATCGGGATACCCGCCAGGAAAGGGAGATCTTCTCCGGCAAGCCGGGCTTTATCAATTTTATCGGCCTCCAGCAGTATTTCGTCCCGGCCCAGAAGGGTAATAAAACCCTGGATTTCTTCTTCAACTTCAGTTATGCGCTTCAGCACGGATGCAGTTAACTCCCGGGAGGTAACTTCCTTTTTCTGAAGAGCTAGCGCAGCTTCTGCTGCCGACATTTTATAATAATCCATGCTGATTCCTCCGTTTTTAACTCTCTTCTTCAATAACCGGGAGAACTTTAAACAGCTCCCCGGCCGCATCCGGCGCCTCCCGCAAAATTTCCGGCAGCAGCTTCCTTCCTTTTTCCTCAAAGCGATCTTCCCGGAAAACATTCTTCAACTGCTGGACATGAGTCGTCGGTTCAACCTCTAAAAGATCAAGCTCCCTTAGCTGCCGGATATAATCTATAATCACATTAAACTGCCGGGTAATAGACTCCTTCTCTTCCGGCAAAAGATCAAGCCTGGCCAGGGAAGCGACATATTCAATTTCTTTCCGGCTTACACTCATTTTTTTTCACCTCCTACTTTTCTTGAAACCGGCAGGAAAAAAATTTTATTTGACGAATAACATGGTAAAAACAAGATTGGCTAATTTAAGGAGGAAGATTGAAATGCCTGTACTTCATAATTTAATGGAAGATTCTGTTCTCCAGGCTGCTACTGAACTGATGACCAAAGAAGATATGTGTACCTGTGAGCAATGCCGGCTGGATATTGCCGCCATTGCCCTGAACAGTCTTCCTCCCCGTTATGTTGTTACCAGCAAAGGAGCCAGCTATGCCCGGGCCGATCTTCTGGAAATGCAAAAATATGTCGATATTATCGGTGCAATAGCTAAGGCTATTAAGCTGGTCAAGGAGCACCCCCGGCATCCCTAATCAAAAATCAGGAGTCGGGAGTCGGGATTGAAGATATTTGTATTAGTTTTTCCGGATCATTATATTAAAATCATCTTCTGAAATAACAGCAATTTTCAGGGCCTTTGCCTGATCCAGCTTTGAACCGGGGTTCTCCCCCATAAGGAGAAAATCGGTCTTTTTGCTGACGCTGCTGAGAACCTTGCCTCCCTGGGACTCAATCAGTTCTTTTATTTCCTGGCGGGAATATCCCGGTAATGTTCCGGTCAGGACAAAGGTCTTTCCCTGAAGGATATTCTCCCCACCGCCAGTTTCTTCATAAAAATTTACCCCGGCACTTTCCAGTTTTCCCATGACCTTTGCAGCAGCTTCCTGTTGAAAAAATTCCCTGACTGAAACGGCGATTCCGGGGCCGATCTCCTCCAGGAGGGTCAGCTCCTCCAGGGAAGCATTGCGGATGTGATACAAACTTGTAAAATGAGCGGCCAGGATACGGGCTGCCCTCTCTCCCACCAGCCGAATCCCCAGTCCGTATAACAGATTGTGCAGGGGGTTTTGTTTGCTTTTCTCCAGGGCTTCGAGCAGGTTTCGGGCCGATTTCTCACCCATACGCTCCAATGAGGCCAGTTTTTCCTCCGTCAGGTTGTAAAGGTCTCCGACGTCTTTTACCAGACCCGTTTCATACAACTGCCTGGAGAGGGATTCACCAAGCCCGGAGATATCCATGGCGGCACGGGAAGCAAAATGAATAATCCGCTCGATCACCTGGGCCGGACAGGCAGGATTAAAACATCTCAGGGCTGCTTCACCGGGAAGCCGGTGGACAGCCTCGCCGCAGGATGGACAATTTTTAGGCATAACAAAAGGCCTGACCGTCTCATCCCTTTCCTCTGTAATGACGCGCACAATCTCAGGGATGACATCTCCAGCTTTATGCACAACCACCCTGTCCCCGATCATAATATCTTTTTCCTGGACAATATCCTCGTTATGCAGGCTGGCCCTCTTTACCACTGTTCCGGCCAGGTGTACCGGGCTTAAAATAGCGACCGGAGTGATGGTTCCAGTCCGTCCGACATTAACTCGAATATCTTGTACCCGCGTGATCTTTTCTTCCGCTGAATATTTAAAAGCAACGGCCCACCTGGGGGCCCTGCTGGTTGCCCCCAGCTTTTCTTGAAACGAATAATCATTAATCTTCAGGACAACACCATCGATTTCATAGGATAAATCATCCCGTTTATGTTCCATATCCCGATAATAAGCCATTATCTGGTCAAATCCAACGAGCAATGAAACATGGGAGTTGACCTTGAATCCAAGCTCGCGAAGATACTGCAGCGCCTCCCAGTGTTCCCGGAGGCGGTGTCCCTCTGACAAAAAAACCAGGCTGTAAACAAAGATATCCAGAGGTCTTTCTGCGGCAACGCGGGGATTCAGCTGCCTCAAGGAACCGGCAGCCGCATTGCGGGGATTGGCAAAAAGGGACATTCCCTGGCTTTCTCTCTTGCTGTTCAATTCCTGAAAAGCACTTTTGGGGATAAAAACTTCTCCCCGGACTTCAAGGCTGACCGTTTCTTTCAGCCTGAGAGGAAGGCTTTTAATGGTAAGCAGGTTATGCGTGATATCTTCACCGGTATACCCGTCACCCCGAGTTGCTCCCCGAACGAAAAGACCCTTTTCATAGGAAAGAGATACGGCCAGGCCGTCAATTTTCGGTTCGCCGACCCAGGAAGGCGGTTCAACACCGGCAGATTTTTTTACCCGCTGGAAAAATTCGCTCAACTCACCTTCGGAAAAAACATTTTCCAGGCTCAGCATGGGTATCGAATGTGATGTCTGACGGAATGCATCTGCCGGTTTACTGCCAACGCGCCGGGAAGGGGAATCCGCGGTTATCAGTTCCGGGAAAAGCATTTCCAGGCGCAGCAGCTCGCGCATTAAAGCATCAAATTCTTCGTCACTGATACGCGGGCTGTCCAGAACATGATAGGCATAGTTATGCTCATTAATTTGCTTTTTTAACTCTTCCAGTTTCCGCTCTGCGGTTTTCCTTTCCATTATTTTTCCTCCTAGCCGTTATTATACCTCATCTCTCTCCGAAAAAAAACAAAAGACCGGCATTTTTTCACATTGTAAAAAAGCCGGCAAGAAAATGCGAAGCCTGAGGGAGTTCAAAAAGCAAAGTAATTATTTTACAATCAGTCCTGATGCAGTGCCCGGTAAGCGATATCTCTCCGGAAATGTACGCCTTCAAATTTGATCAGCCCGGTCAGGCTGTAGGCTCTTTTTACAGCGCTTTCCAGAGACAGGTCCCAGGCAGTCAGGTTTAAAACCCTGCCGCCCGAAGTAACAATACAATCATCTTCCAGGGCCGTACCGGCATGAAAAACAAAGGTCTGTTCTAGTTCTTTCGCTTTTTCCAACCCGGAAATTTTTTTATTTGTTTCATATTTTCCCGGGTATCCCCCGGAGGCCATAACGACACAGACTGCCGCCTCGTTGTGCCATACCGGCGGGGCGAGCGAAGAAAGACTGCCCGCGGCAGCATGGTAGAGAATCGGGAAAAGATCGGACTTTAGACGGGGAAGAAGCACCTGGGTTTCCGGGTCCCCGAAACGGGCATTAAACTCCAGGACTCTGAGACCTTTAGGAGTTAAGATCAAGCCCCCGTAGATCACACCCCGGTAGTCGATTCCCTCGGCTTGGAAACCGGCAATGACAGGTTTATAAATTTGTTCGTTTACCTCCTCCGCCAGTTCGGAGGTCAGGACAGGCGGAGGAGAATAGGCGCCCATACCGCCAGTATTGGGTCCGATATCCCCTTCAAAAACCGCTTTATGATCCTGTGCCGCCGGAAAAACCACGTAAGAAGAACCGTCGGTCACAGCGAAAACAGAGACTTCCTCTCCCTCCAGATATTCTTCTACCACGACCTTATCTCCTGCTGAACTGCCGAATTCCTTTTTCTCCATGATCCGCTCCACAGCCAGTGCCGCTTCGCGATAATCCTGTGCGACCACGACCCCTTTGCCCGCTGCCAGCCCATCGGCTTTTACCACTACCGGATAAGACGCCTCCTGCAAATAGCGAAAAGCATCACTGGAAGAGCTGAAGAGTTTAAAGGCAGCAGTGGGGATGCCGTAGCGCTCCATAAAATTTTTCGCCCAGCTTTTACTCCCTTCCAGAAGGGCTCCATTTTGAGAAGGGCCAAATACCAGCAGTCCATTTTCCCTGAACAGATCCGTCAATCCGTCCATCAGGGGAGCTTCCGGCCCGACAACTGTAAGCTTAATCTCTTGCAAGCGGGCAAAATCCAGCAATTTTTCCTTTTCATGCACTTCTATGGGAATACAGCGGGCCAGGGAGGCAATCCCGGCATTGCCCGGGGCACAGAAGATTTCCTGCACCTCGGGACTTTGCGCCAATTTCCAGACCAGAGTATGTTCCCTTCCACCGCTTCCAATAACCAGTACGCGCACTTTTTGCTTACCTCCTTCGGCAGATCATCGTAAATTTCGCTTTGCTCAATAATTAACTCCATGAGCTTTTTTAAAATCCCTCTGTGATGGGTCAATATTTAAAATACCGTTTCCCGGTAAATAACATGGCAATGTTAAACTTTTCGCAGGTCACTATCACTTCCTCATCCGACCCGGACCCGCCCGGCTGGACAATGGCTGTAATTCCTTCTGCTGCAGCGATCTCCACCGCGTCTTTGCTAAGAAAAGAAGCATCGGCAGCCATCACGCTTCCCCGAACATTTTGCCCGGCCTGGTTCACGGCTATACGCACCGCACCGACGCGGCTCGGCTGACCGGCACCGATACCCAGGGTTTGCAACCTCTTGGCGATTACAACAGCATTGGAACGGGCATGCCTGACAACTAGCAGGCTAAAAAGCAGATCCCGCATTTCCTGTTCTGTCGGTTTTCTTCCGGTCACACATTTCCAGTCACCGTAAGAATAAACCTCCGGCAGATCTTCCTGCAGCAGGAGTCCTCCGCTGATCTTTTTAAAATCATACTCCCGGTTATTTATTCCGGTTTGTTTTACCGGGATCTCCAGCAGGCTAACATCTCTTTTTGCTGAAAAAATTTTTAAGGCATCACCTGAAAAAGATGGGGCAGTCACAACCTCCGGATATATTCTGGATACCAGCCTGGCTGTCTGCTCATCCACTTCCCTGTTAAAAGCCGTAACCCCTCCCAATATGGAGGGGGGATCGGGATTATACGCTTTTTGGCATGCTTCCGCCAGAACAGAAGCCGAACCCACTCCACACGGATTAGTATGTTTTACCACAACAGCTGCAGGTTGTTCAAATTCTCGGGCCAGCTCCCAGGCTGCTTGCAGATCGTTAATATTGTTGTAGGACAGCTTTTTCCCCTGGAGCTGTCTGCCGGAAGCGATGGAGTTGTGCGCCGGAAGCGGCTCGCGATAAAAAGCCGCTTTTTGATGCGGGTTTTCCCCGTAGCGCAGATCCTGCACCCTGTTATACGCAAATGTAATTGTCGGGGGGAAACCTTGTTCATTTTTATCTTCCAACCGCTGCCGGAGGTAGTTGCTGATAATACTGTCATAATAAGCAGTATGGGAGAAAGCCTCAACAGCCAGACGAAAACGGGTAGAGAGGGAAACATCGCCTTCGCGGCGCATTTCTTCGACAACCATGCTGTATGAAGAAGGGTCAACGACAATGATCACATCCCGGTAGTTCTTTGCCGCGGCTCTGACCATGGTAGGGCCGCCGATATCAATATTTTCAATCGCCTCTTCCAGCGTAGTCCCTTCTCGGGAGATAACCTCGGGAAAAGGATATAGATTAACGGCTACCAGGTCAATGGCATCAATCCCGTGTTCCTCCATCTGCTTGCCGTGAAGCGGCAGATCGCGACGCCCCAGAATGCCGCCGTGAACTTTGGGGTGAAGGGTTTTTACTCTCCCGTCGAGAATCTCCGGAAAACCGGTCAACTCGCTGATATCCTTCACTTTAACGCCGGCTTCCCGTAGAAAACGGGCAGTTCCCCCCGTAGAGACAATTTCCCATCCCATTGTCTCCAGCTCCTGAGCAAAGAGAACGACCCCTGCTTTATTGGAAACACTGATCAACGCTTTTTTATCCTTCAATCTGAAAACACCTTCTCCCTTCCAAACGTAATTTCTGTTCAATGAAAAGCTGAATAGCTCTGGGATAAAGGCGGTGCTCAACGCGATGGATCCTCTCATGCAGGGAATCTTCGGTGTCCTCGTCAAAAACGGGAACCGCCTCTTGAAGGATAATCGGTCCGGTATCCAGTCCCTCATCGACAAAATGAACTGTGCATCCGGTCATTTTAACTCCGTAGGAAAGAGCCTGTTTAACACCGTTAAGCCCGGAAAAAGCGGGAAGCAGGGAGGGATGTATATTCATAATCTTTCCCCTGAATCTCCTTACGAACAAAGGCGACAAAAGGCGCATAAATCCTGCCAGGATAACCAGGTCAATCTGTCTTTCCAGCAGCAGATCCATAATTACCCCGTCAAAAGCTTCTCTTCCTTTGTATTCCCGCGGGTTTATATACACATTTTCAATGCCGCTTTTCTTCGCCCTTTCCAGGGCATAGGCATCCTGAACATCGCTAATTACTATCCTGACCTGCCCGGTGATCTCTTTACTCTCGATTGCGTCGAGAATTGCCTGCAGGTTACTCCCGTAACCGGAGGCAAGGACTGCCAGGCGCATGGCTGATCACCTGCCTTTAAACAATTTTAACCACATTGGTGTTATCATCGCATTTTTCCAGCCTGCCTATCTCCCAGGCCGGCCATTTCGCTTCCTCCAACTGTCTGAGAACCCCGGCGGCAGAATCGTAAGGCACAACCAGGATCATTCCGATTCCCATATTAAAAGTGCGAAACATCTCCCGCTCCGGCACGGGGCCTGCTTCCCGGATCATGTCAAAGACAGGAGGCACCGTCCAGTTCTTTTTTTCCACGACAGCGCCTATTCCCGGCGGAAAAATACGGGGAAGATTCAGCTCAATACCCCCGCCGGTAATATGAGCGATTCCCCTGATGGGGTATTCTCTCAGCAAGGGCAAAACCAGGGGAACATAAATTTTTGTTGGTTTTAATAGTTCTTCTCCCAAAAGACAACCAACGGGGGAAGAATACTCTTTAAGCGAAAACTTGGCGTGCTCCAGCAGAACCTTGCGGACCAGCGAAAAACCGTTACTGTGCAATCCCGTGGAAGCAAGGCCGATTAAAAGATCCCCGGGAAACATCTCCTTGCCGGGGAGAATTTTGTTCTTTTCCACTATCCCTACGGCAAAACCGGCCAGGTCATATTCTCCCGGAGGATAAAACCCCGGCATCTCGGCCGTCTCGCCACCCAGAAGGGCACATCCGGCCTGGCGACATCCTTCAGCAACCCCGCGGATGATCTCCACGGCAGCCTTGTTATTTATTTTGCCGACCGCCAGGTAATCCAGGAAAAAAAGGGGCTCCGCCCCCTGGGCAAGCAGATCGTTTACACACATGGCCACGGCATCTATACCCACGGTATCATGCCTGCCCATTTCAAAAGCCAGTTTCAGCTTCGTCCCCACACCGTCAGTGGCGGCAGCGAGGACCGGTTCACGGTATTCTCCCGTACGCGGCTGGAAGAGACCGGAAAAACCGCCCAGATCCGTCAGCACTTCCGAACGATAAGTGGCACGCACCAGCTCCTTAATATCCCGTACCACTTGTTCTCCCGCCTCAATATCCACACCCGCGCTCTTGTAATCGAAACCTTCTTCTGTCATTTAACCAAGTCATCCCCTGTCAATTGGATAATTTCCGGAAAAACAGGCTCCGCATAGTTCATTTTCCTTCATGCCCACAGCTTTATACATTCCTTCCTGGCTTAGATAACCCAGGCTGCTGGCTCCGATTTCCCGGCGAATATCTTCCGCATCTTTTTTATAGCCGATAAGTTCCTCATAAGTGGGAGTATTAATGCCATAATAACAGGGAGAAATAACCGGCGGCGAGCTGATGCGCAGATGGACCTCTTTGGCTCCCGCCCTGAAAAACATCTGTACAAGCTTTTTGCTGGTTGTTCCCCGGACAATGGAATCATCCACAACAACAACTCTTTTCCCTTCCACCACTTTTTGCACCGGATTTAATTTTAATTGCACCCCGATATCCCGAATTTTTTGCGAGGGCTGAATAAAAGTCCGGCCGATATAACGGTTTTTTACCATACCCGTCTCATAAGAAATCCCCATCTCTTCAGCAAATCCGGAAGCCGCCGCCAGGCTGGAATCGGGGACCCCGGTAACAATATCGCCATCCACGGGATGTTCACGGGCAAGCTGCCGCCCCAGTTCTTTGCGCACCAGATGCACGTTCCGACCGCCCATATTGCTGTCGGGCCGGGCAAAATAAATAAACTCAAAAATGCAAAGGGCCTTCCTCTTGAGGGGAAGAGCCTGCATGCTTCTTACCCCTTCCTCATCGATAACCACCATCTCTCCGGGTTCAATATCCCTGATTGTCTTCGCCCCAATCGTATCAAAAGCACATGTCTCCGAAGCCAGAACATAATGCCCGTTCCAGGATCCCAGGGATAAAGGGCGGATACCGTAAGGATCGCGAACACCGAACAACTTGTTCTCCGTCATAAAAATGAAAGCATACGCCCCACGGAGAGAGGGCAAAACACCTTGTAAGGATGTTTCCAGATCATGATAGCCGTGACGTGCTATCAGGTGGGTAATCAACTCGCTGTCTGTTGATGTTTGAAAGATGGACCCATCATTTTCCAGCTTCTCTCTCAGTTCTCCGGCATTGACCAGATTGCCGTTATGAGCCACGGCAAGGCACCCATGGCGGGAACGGACCAAAAGCGGCTGTGCATTTTCCGGCGAGGTCCCCCCCGCGGTTGAATAGCGGACATGCCCGATTGCCGTCAAAGCCTTAATCCCTTTCATACCTTTATAATGGGCAAAAACTTCCGAAACCAAACCCATCCCTTTTTTCAGGTATATCTGTTTGCCGTCGCTAAGGACAATCCCCGCACTTTCCTGCCCCCGGTGCTGCAAAGCATAAAGCGCATATTTAACCACCTGAAACAAATCCTCCCCGGGGGCATAAATTCCAAATACCCCACAGGCCTCTTTCAGCTTGTCTGTCCCTCTCTTGCCTGAATCGAATGCAGATGACAACAAACTTCCCCCTTCTAGAGCCGGCTCTTTTTTTTAGGCATTTTTAGAATTAAGCGAACAAAAAATCAGGAATACCTGGGAAAAATGCTTTCTAAATTTACCAACATAAAAGAGAGAGAATTCAGCGATCACTCTTCAGCCTCCGCAGAACTTCCCGGTAAGCTTCCATTACTTTGCCCAGATCCCGACGAAACCGGTCTTTATCCAACTTTTCCCCGGATTTAGCATCCCAAAACCGGCAGGTATCCGGTGATATTTCATCGCCGAGCAGTATTTCTCCTCCACAACGTCCAAACTCCAGTTTAAAATCTACCAGGATAATATCCACTTTTTTAAGATAATCCCGCAGCACTTGATTAACTTTCAGCGCAAGCTCTTCAATTTTTTCCATCTCCTCAGGGGTAGCCAATCCCAGAGCATCAATGTGGGTATGGTTGATCATGGGATCATGGAGCTCGTCATTTTTCAGACTAAATTCCAGCACTGTCTTGGGCAAAACGGTCCCTTCCTCCAGCCCGATTCTTGAGACCAGGCTTCCCGCTACAATATTGCGAATCATTACTTCCACAGGAATAATCTTAAGCCTCTTAACCAGAAGATCCCGTTCTCCCAGCACCTCAATAAAATGAGAGGGGATACCGGCCTGGCGCAGTAATTGAAATAAGAGCGCGGAAATTTGATTGTTTAAGATCCCCTTACTCTCCAGAACGGCTTTTTTCTGCCCGTCAAAAGCAGTGGCTTCATCTTTGTATTCCACAATGCACAAGTCAGGATCCGCAGTGCTATAAATTTTTTTTGCTTTCCCCTCATAAAGAAGCTCTATTTTTTCCATTTTTAACCTCCCACTCGTTTCAGCATTTCTCTAACCCCAAACGCTGGAATATATGGGAAACATGGCGCAGGTTATTTTTGGGATCAAAACATTTATCAAGCTCCCCGGGCGTAAGGTGGGCAGCTACTGTTTTATCCTGCTCCAGGAGTTCCCGAAAGGAACGCTCTTCTTCCCAGGACCGCATGGCAAGCTGCTGAACAAGATCATACGCTTCCTCTCTGGAAAAGCCTTTTTCCACCAGAGCGAGGAGAACTCCCTGGGAAAACACCAGCCCCCTGGTCTTCTCCAGATTGCGAAGCATATTCTGCGGATAAATATGCAGATCTCGAATAATACGGATCATCTGCTCCAGCAGGTAATGCACCAGAATAGTAGAATCAGGAAAAATTACTCTTTCCGCGGAAGAATGAGAGATATCCCTTTCATGCCAGAGCGGAATATTTTCTAAAGCAACCTGTGCGTTGGCCCTGACCAGCCTCGCCAGGCCGCTGACCTGCTCACAGGAAACCGGATTGCGCTTGTGCGGCATGGCGGATGAGCCCTTCTGGCCACTATAAAAAGGTTCCTCCACCTCGCGCACCTCTGTTTTCTGCAGGCTGCGGATCTCCACGGCAAACTTATCCAGTGAAGAGGCGATCAACGCCAGGACGGTAAGGAGCTCCCCGTGGCCGTCCCGCTGCAGGATCTGGGTGGAGATAGGCGCGGGCTTCAGCCCCAACCGGCGGCAGACTTCCTCTTCAATCCAGGGGTCCAGATAAGCATATGTCCCCACAGCACCGGATATCTTCCCGAAAGAGACTGCATCTGCAGCTCTTTGTAAACGCTTTTTGTGCCGGTTTAACTCGTCCCACCAGAGCGCAAACTTTAAACCAAGTGTAATGGGCTCTGCATGGATGCCATGAGTACGGCCGATCATTACGGTGTCCCGATGCCGGAGGGCCTGCTCGCCCAGGACTGATATCAATTCATCAAGTCTGGCGGCAATATGCCCGCATGCTTCCTGAAGAAGCAGCGAAAGAGCTGTATCCACAACATCATAAGAAGTCAGCCCAAAATGAAAATAGCGGGACTCTTCTCCAAGGCTCTCCGCCACACAGCGGGTAAAGGCCACTACATCATGACGGGTTTTCCCTTCGATCTCCAAAATTCTCTCCACGGTAAAAGCTGCCTTTTCTTCAATAGCCTGAGCTGACTCAAGAGGAATGATCCCCTTTTGGGCCAGAGCATAGCAGGCGGCGATCTCAATATCTAAAAATTTCTTGTAGCGGTTTTCCAGTTCCCAGATACGGCCCATCTCCGGCCTTGTATATCTTTCGATCAAACATGACAACTCCTTTGTCAAAGTAAAAATGTCCCGGAATACTTCCGGCTGATTCCTGACGGCAGTTTGTTAAGCGTTCATTTTTTCTCCAGATAGCTACGATAGCCAAGCTCCTGCAGCCGCCGGTTTTTCGCTTTTACCTGCGCAGCAAGCTCAGTTTTATAGTCTTTTAGTTTTTCGCTCAGTACAGGGTCCTGAAGAGCTAAAATCTGCACCGCCAAAATTCCGGCATTAAAAGCCCCGTCCACAGCAACCGTAGCCACGGGGACCCCCTTGGGCATTTGAACCATGGCATAAAGCGCATCAAGCCCTCCCAGGGCCGAACCGCTGAGCGGAACAGCGATAACCGGGAGCGTCGTCCACGCGGCAATAACCCCTGCCAGATGCGCAGCTGCGCCCGCTCCGGCAATAATGACCTCAACACCCCTTGAAGCTGCTTTTCCGGCAAATTCAGCCGTTTTCTCAGGCAGCCGATGTGCCGAAGAGATGAGCACTTCAAAAGGTACGCCAAATTTTTCTAATGCCTCCAGGCAGGGAGACATAATCTTTAGATCGGAATCGCTGCCCATCACTACGCTTACTTTTACCATCAGAGGCCTCCTTAGTCAAGTATCCGAAACCCAGCTTTACTTTCACCATATCTAAAAAAGTGCACCCTTGGCCATGACTCTTGTTGTTTTCTCAGTTTCTCCTGTTCCGGCTCCTGTCTCCGGACTTCCGGCTCCCAAGTTGTTACTCCCACTCAATAGTCGCCGGAGGTTTAGTGGTCATATCATAAACAAAACGGTTGACCTGCGGAATTTCATTGACCAAACGATTGGAGATCCGTCCCAAAACATCATAGGGCATACGATACCAGTCGGCAGTCATGGCGTCCTGGCTGGTGACCGCCCTTAAAACAACAGTATGGGCATAAGTCCGGCAATCCCCCTTAACACCTACGCTTAGAATATTCGGAAGCACTGCAAAGGCCTGCCAGATCTCCCTGTAAAGCCCGGCTTTCTTAATCTCTTCAATAATAATGGCATCTGCTTCCTGAAGGATCTTCACTTTCTCAGGTGTAACTTCTCCCAAAACGCGCACGGCCATACCCGGGCCGGGGAAAGGATGCCGCCAGACGATCTCTTCCGGAAGTCCGAGTTCCAGGGCCAGCCTGCGAACTTCATCTTTAAATAAATATTTTAAGGGCTCAATGAGGGAAAGCTTCATATCCTCGGGCAGGCCGCCAACATTATGATGAGATTTTATAACCGCTGCCGTGGCGGTGCCGCTTTCAATAATATCGGGATAAAGCGTGCCCTGGACGAGAAATGAAATACCGCCGATTTTATCGGCCTCCCGTTCAAAAACACGAATAAAATGCTTGCCAATAATCTTCCTCTTCTCTTCCGGATCGGTAACCCCCTGAAGAAGCCCTAAAAACTCGGAGCCTGCATCCACGGCGATCAGCTCCATTTGAAACTTCTCCCTGAAAGTGCTCACCACCTGTTCTTTTTCTCCCTTGCGCAAGAGCCCGTGATCAACAAAAACACAGGTCAAACGAGATCCTACCGCCCGGTGAACCAGAACAGCCGCAACAGAAGAATCAATACCCCCGCTCAGGCCGCAGACTAGCCTGCCTTCTTTACCCACTTTTTCCCGGATCTCTTTAATACTGCCCTCAATAAAATTTTCCATCGTCCAGTCTCCGGAAAAGCCACAGACGCGGTAAAGGAAATTACTGAGAATCTGCTGTCCCTGGGGAGTATGAACCACCTCGGGGTGAAACTGCAGGCCGAAAATTTTTCGCTTTTCATCTGCCATGGCAGAGACAGACGAATTTTCGCTGGCGGCAATCACCTCGAAACCGGAAGGCACTTTGACAACCTGATCGCCGTGACTCATCCAGGTTTCAATTCTTTCTCCCAGCCCCTCCAGCAACGCCGATTTTCCCTGCGCAGTTAAAAATGTCCGGCCGTATTCCTGGTGCCGGGCCCGCACAACCTCTCCGCCCAGATCCAGTGCCATTAACTGCATCCCATAACAGATACCGAGCATGGGGATCCCCGTGCGGTACAAGCCTTTATCACAGCAGGGAGCCGCCTGATCATAAACGCTGGCGGATCCACCGGAAAAGATAAGTGCTGATGGAGATGCCTCAACCAGTTCTTCCGGTGATACGTTATAAGGCATAATCTCGCAATAAACTTTTAATTCACGAATTCTACGGGCGATTAGCTGAGTGTACTGTCCTCCAAAATCCACAATAACAACTTTTTCCAGTGTGCCCATCCGATTACTCCTTCTAAAATTCTCAAATACGACGCTTTCTTTTATTCGTCAAACCTGTTCTTTTTTCCTCTTGCCGCATGAAAAAAACCGGGAGAAATCTCCCGGTTTTTTGCCCTTTTTGTTTTTTTACATCGGAGGCATGCCGTCCATTCCCATTCCGCCCATTCCAGGGAATTTTTTATCATCATCGGGTTTATCCGCAACCACGGCCTCTGTGGTCAGGAAGAGGGCAGCGATACTGGCGGCGTTTTGGATCGCCGACCGGACCACCTTGGCAGGATCGACAATCCCCGCGTTCATCATATCTTCATACTTCCCGGTAAGGGCGTTAAAACCGATACCCTTTTCTGAAGTCTTTACTTTTTCCACAACAATGGAGCCTTCTTCCCCGGCATTTTCCGCAATCTGGCGAACCGGTTCTTCCAGGGCGCGGCGAACGATCTGCACTCCCACCGCTTCGTCATTTCCCAGTTCAAAACCACTCAGGGCTTCTATGGCATTGAGGTAAGCAACCCCGCCGCCGGGAACAATTCCTTCTTCAACAGCAGCACGGGTCGCCGAGAGGGCAT